>JAFDXH010000033.1 GCA_018268075.1 Bacteroidota bacterium
ATTTAATTACTGAGAGATTTGGAATTTCCTATAGAGTTTAAATAACCTAATGGAGAACTACAGTAGTAAAATTTTAATTTGAGAATATATTCTCAAAAAGTAAATAACCGAGATTACTGGGGTGAGTTTGGTAGTTTGAATCTCTACCAAGATGCTAACTGCGGATGCTGTTTGGGTTATTATTCCCGATTAGTTGCATACGCCTTTATTCTTGACGGCTCTTGTTTTATCAAGAGCGGCCGTCCTCTAATTAGCTGTAGAGGGATGGTTTGTGTGTGATTGAACAATGGAGCTCTTGCGAGCAATTGTATAATACGAAGTACCTCACTACTCCTTACTACGGTTAATATTTTGAATCAAAGATCTATTCTTGAACCATTTAATTTGGATGTGTATAAATATTGGTGGTTTAACACACCACCAATATATTAAATTTCTATGGCTTCTATTGCTTTAATTATTTCAAGAGGTGAAATTTCAACTTTTTTCACTAATTCATAAATATCAGCTGAGTATCCAAATAATTGGTAAACCTTGTTATTCGGTTTGATTGACGTTGTGCCATATCCTGCTATATTGATTGAATATATATGTGCTCTTGTTTTACTAAATGGAGTATCTCCTGATTGCATATCTGAAATTACAAATATTCTGTCGTATTTATCTCCTAAAGTTTTCATGATAGAATTAAATGATGTTCCGTACCCTACAGATCCTTGCTTGCTTAAAAATTGGTTTTTAAGTGTATTAACTGTGTCAAGTGGATTAAACTTAATTTGTGCAGTAGTATCGGCAAAGTGATAAACATCAGCTCCTATACCTTTAGCTAAAGTAGATGCAATTAATGCGGCCTTTGCAATAGATGCTTCTGAGCCCTCGTTCTTATTGGCCAATTTAATAAATGTACTCATTGAACCAGAACTATCAAACACTACTGCTGTTTTTCCATTTGGGAATAGCTCAGTTAAATTAGGAATAGCTAATTCATAAGCTTTATTCAAAGCCTTAATAAATGGCATAGCTTTACTTGCTCCAAACTCAGCTAACATTATTTCTAACGCCAAATCAATTTGGTGAGGAAATACTAATGATTGTTTAATTAATTTAGTATCGGTTAATAACTCACAAGCATCTGCTATTAATTCCCCATTAGTACCGGTTTTTAAAATATTACGTAAATTGCGTAACAATGCTAGATAACCTATTTTACGAGTTTTAATTAATTCAGCATAGTTGTCTTCTTTAGCTTGTGCTAATTCAACTGCTGCTTCTTCTTTAGTAATTTTACCTGTTTTAACTTTAGCAGCAACTTCTTGACCAGCTTTGGTGTTTTTGTCTTCAACAGTATTGAATTGCTTTAATTCACCTTTCATCAATTTGGCAAATATTGGGGCCATTTTTTCAGATGGTTTTGGGTGTACTAAATTAACTATGTCAACTAAAGATAAATCTCTATTTGAAGCTTGATACTTAGCTAATTCATATTCATCAGCTGATTCTAAAACTAATTTAAAACCTTTTTTAATAGCATTAGATAATCCTTTACCTGGGTTTTTAGCTTGGTAGCAAGCTGCAATTTCCAACATATCATCTAAACGATACACAACCCCTCCTGAGTTTCCATTTCTGATCCTTTTAGAGTAAAAACGAGTACCTAATGGATCTCCCCTCAGTACCTTTGCTAGTTCTGCAGCACCCAAGTGGGTAACTGTTCTCTGACCCATAACACTACGAGCATATACTAAAGCTTTAGCTACAAATGTTTTATCTTTTTTAGCTACTTCAGCAATAGATGTTGCTAAACGATTTTCACGTTCACCTTCTTTTTCGTAATATTTGTTGTCAATGCCTGTAGCTAAAATTGCTACTAATTCTGATTTCGCATCATAAGCGTAACCTATACCCCCTTGATGATTAGTTACGGGTGTAATTGTTGGTTTTGCCTTTACATTGTATTTTGCCATAACATGTTGTTTTTTAACTATTAATTAATTTTGTTTAACTAAAGAATTTACATTCTTGTAAAATAAATATACAAAAACTTTTTTGCCTTCCTTTTTTAAGTACCCGTGATGGGATTCGAACCCACATGACTCAGATTTTAAGTCTGATATGGTCTGCCTTTTACATCACACGGGCATATGTACACCTGGTGGGAGTCGAACCCACACTAAGTAGTTTCTAAAACTACTGCCTCTTCACCATTGGGCTACAGGTGCATGAAATCCTAAAGCTGACAAGAAAGGATTTGAACCTTTAAACGGAGATTCAATAATTAACAAAAGTGTTTGCAAACTGGTGGTCCACCCCCAAATATTAATTATCTATTTCTGTATCCGCGTCCTCGGGACTAGAGGATGTGTTTACCGTGCGTACGCTTTTCACCACTTGTCAATGTCCCTTCTAAATATGCTTCGTATAACTAATTACGGAACTATTTTTTGAATAGCTTGTTATACCAAATTAAAACAATATCTACTACCATTAAAAGTGGAGCTAATATAATCACCATTAACATATCTGATGCTGGTGATATACCTAATCCACCTCCTAAATTATTTTTATTCCATGTTTTAGACAATCTCCAAACACAGTAAATTACACTTATTAAATAAAATAAAATCATAATTATTTTTTTCGCTTTGTAAATTTTTGTAGTCTTAGAGAGATTCGAACTCTCATAAAATCTTTAGAAGAGATTTGTACTAATCCATTGTACGATAAGACTGAGTGAACCCTTCATCATTGTTGTTAAATAATTTAGCAAAGAAAATTTCTAATAGTCATTTTACGTGAGTTTACCATTTTCTCCACCTCCCAATGAAATTTTTAAATAGTTGGGAGGGATGGATTCGAACCATCAATTACGCGCTCAAATGCGAAGTAACTATTTGGATTACTATTGCCTAATATTAAAGAACTTTTATACAAAATATTATATAAAAAGGGTTAATGATAAACTTTGAATCTTACCTACGCACTGTGAGGTAGTTTATCTTTTCGTTCGCATTACCTAATCATTGACGCGTTCTTCATTTCGGTTGCCGTGCGTGTCATATTTTTATTAACCCTTTTAGAGCAGATAGAAGGAATCGAACCTTCATCTCTAACTTGGAAGGATACAGCAATAATCCATTATACGATATCTGCTTATTGCTTATACTTTTGAGCTCCTGGTCAGAATCGAACTGACTCTCTTCTTGCTTACAAGGCAAGTGCACCACCTTTTATGCGTCGAGGAGCTTTTAAAACCCGTATGGTGAACTTTTATCCTTCTACTACGTCCTCAATCATTATTTATTTTACGTCTAAACAATCATGCAGTTGACAAGAAAATAACGACTTGTACCATGTATCTGTGTCGATCAGATCTAAGATAGGATATGAGCCCACCTTGGTCGCCGGACCACATGGCGTGCAATATTTTATTTAAATGTAATAAAATATATTGAGTATTTAGTTGCGTCAGAATGGATTCGAACCATTGTTCTCGACCTTATGAGAGTCGCGAGATGACCACTTCTCTACTGCGCAATATTATTTCTTTCTATTTTTAGCACAGTGTGTACCTAA
>JAFDXH010000034.1 GCA_018268075.1 Bacteroidota bacterium
GTTACACGTATTGCTTTGGAAAATGCAGCTTCAATTGCAGGTATGTTACTGACTACAGAATGTGTAATTGCTGACAAACCAAAGAAAGAGGAAGCTCCTCACGCTCATGGTGCACCTGATATGGGTGGCATGGGATATTAAGAAAAGTAATAATCCAGGAATTTTGACCTGGAATAAAAATAAAGTCCCGCCTGCATTATGCAGGCGGGACTTTTTGTATTGATAATCAAAAATGATTCATTAAATGGTAGAAATACTATTGTATTCATTGGTACTCTTACCTACTTTAGCCATCGTAATCATACAAGAAAGTATTTATAGCGACCATCCACTTTCCTACCGTACCTGTTAATCTTCCTGGCGAAAGACCTTGTATCCTCACCAGGGAGTATGTTCACGAAAGTGAATATTCGGGTTGACGCCAACTAAGTGTAAAAATTTATTAAACCCCGCCCCGCCTGGCGGGGCTTTTTATTATTACTTGACGCTTAATACAAAGACACAAGAACTGGTCAAAAAAGATTTTTTTGTAGAAAATAGAATAATTGGATGTTAATACAGACATTCAAAGTACACAAAGTGAGTTATCAATAACTGGCCATTTCACCGCATAGTAAAGGCCAGATCTTTTCAACCAGGAGCTTTTATATATCAACAGAGATTGTGGTCAAGCTTACAGTAGCGTATAATCAATAGAAACAAGTATAAGGTATATAATTTTGTTTGTTGAACTTATGGTTAAAGGTTGGAAGAAATTGCAGTACTCTTTTTCTCAGAGTTGAGCTTTAAAGTTAAATAATCTGAAAGCCGCAAGGCTAGTGCTGTTAGTGTGATTGTAGGAAAGTTAGCACCGCAGGTTGGAAAAACAGAACTGCCAGCTACATAAAGATTTTCAATTCCGTGCACCTTACAGTTTTCATCCACCACTCCTTTCCGGGGGGATGTATGCATTCGGGTTGTGCCCATATGATGCCATGTACCCTGAGTTTCAGCGGGCCAGTCCCTGTTTTTAAGGGGTTCATCTAAAATTATTTTTTCGGCTACACCTGACTGCTGGAGTTGTTGAGAAATAATTTCCAAATTTCTATCTATAGTGTTTTTCTCTTTTTCACCCATTTGCCAGTTCACTTTTACCCGTCGCATACCGAGAGAATCTTTTTCATTGGAAAGGGTAATGCGGCTGTTTGGGCTAGGTTCCTGCTCAATAATGATTTGGAAGCCGACTTGTTTTAAGAGGAAACGTGGTTTAAAGTATTTTGCAATACTGTAAGTAATTGAATTTACAGGATCACCAAGAACTCTAAATAATTCCTGTTTTGTGCTGAATCCTTCTGTTCCCTTTTTAGAACAAGCTTTATTAAGATTTCTTAAAGCATGAGCGGCCTTGCTGGTTTCCCCATAAAAAATTGAGGCAAGAGAAGTTCGTGCGTTTAGTAAACCTTCTTTTTCTTGCACTTTTCGAGTGAGAGCAAATTGTGCTGCGATGGATGTATTAAATGCAGAAACCACAGGACTGTGGTAGTGATATCTCACGTCATATAATCTGTTACGAACCCAGCGCTTTGTTAAAACTACTTTACCGCAAACCATACGTGGATGGTCCATAAAATATCTTCCCAGCAAGTCGTAATCATTTCCTAACCCTTTTTTATGGACTGTATCGGATAAAAGCAGGAGACGAGAATTTTCAATACCACCGGTAGCAAGAATAAATTGACTGGCGAAAATATAAAAACCGTTTCCTTTTAGTGTTTTTACTTCTACTGATGTAATGCTGTTACCATTTTCGTTGCAGCAAATATTAACAACGTTTGCATACAAAAACACCCGGATATTTTTTTGCTCCAATTCATTCTTATACAGGAGTCCCATTTTAGCTGGTGGACTAAATTGAGAGATTTTGTCAATAACTTTATCTTGATTGGTGACTATCCTTTCTACTTCTGGATGATTGATCGCATTTACCCAGTACGCGGGGTTATAATCGTAAGGTCCCAGTTTTAATATTTCATGAGATTTTTGATAAAAAGGGGTTAATTCTTTTTTACTGATTGGCCAGCCACTTTCATTTACCCAAGCCCTATGTTCAAAATCATGTTCATCCATTGGTGCACACCACCCTCCCCAATAGTTACTGGTTCCACCAATATATCGCCCTCTACATCCATCTGAAAAACTATAAGGAATGCCAACGTTTTCTCCGCGGTAAAGATCTCTTGTCTCATTGTCAGGTACTTTCCCACCACTTTCCAGAATGAAAACATCAACACCCCGTTTCATCAATTCAATGGCAATCGATATTCCAGCTACGCCTGCGCCGATAATACAAACTGAACAGTGAAAAGCCGAATTTTTTTCAATTTTTAATGCGTTTATATACATTGGTTACTTTGTTATTATATAATCATTCAATCAAACAGATCTGTATAAAATTTTTCATACTTCTGTGACTTGTTTTAGCACTACTTGTTAAAAATAGTATTGGAACATCATTCCGGAGAACGGCCTTATTTTTAAAACAGTCATAAAGTCAGCATATGATTTATATTATTATTCAAAATCGTCCTCAATATTCCAACGGTTCTTTTTCCTTTCTGCCTCGTTAAGTTTAATCATCTCTATTATTTCGGTAGCATTTTCAAGAACATCTACAAATTGGTTATTGATAAAATAAATCCTAGAGCCAGTTGGTTTCTGGAACTGTATCTTTTGAATCAAATTCACATTAAAAAACTGCTGTAGCTTTGTACTTGATTCGGTAATTTTTATGAAACTCATAGCGGGATTCTTTAGTGTTTACGAATTGTTATTAAGAGTTGGGCTTTTTTTCAGTAGCCCTAGTATAAAGCCGCTTCCATATGCGATGTGTATAGTTGGAAAGACTATTAATAAAATAATTTTAACGAGGTTTCTTTTTTTATTTCCCAGTGATATTAAAATATCACAAACTAAGTAGGTCATTAAAGGAAATAGCAAGACTGGGTGCCAAATAGCTAGAGGTAAAATAATCATATATAACACGAATAATGATGGTATCAAATGACGCAACTTAGTTTCAGAAGATATTTTGCGTAATACCAGCGGTTTGTAAAAACCATACTGAAAATATTGTTTGAACAAACCAGATAGGGATGACCTTGGATAATAAAAAAGCTTGATACGGGGGTTTTGGTAAATAGTGAAGCCAAGACTTTTGGCACGATAATGAAACTCATCGTCCTGATTTCTGATAAGGTGTGTATCAAAAAGACCTGTTTTTTGAAAAATATCCTTTTTCCATGCTCCAAAAGTTACTGAATCCGAAAATCCTTCATATTCTTCATCATGTACCTTACTATTACCGATTGCAAATGGAGAACAAATGGCATAGGCTACTGCTTCTTGGATGCTACCTCTATAAGCAGTTCGTGTCGGTCCTCCTACAATATCTGCACCTGTCCTCCTGAATGTATTTTGTATTTCTTTAAAATAGTCATTCGCGTATTCACAATGGGCATCAATTCTGGAGATAATTTCGGCCTTTGAAGCAGGAATAGCAATGTTCAAGCCATGCGAGACGAACTTTTTGGGATTATGCAAAAGCCGGATATTCTGGTATTGCTTTTGATATTGTGCAATAATATTCAATGTGCCATCAGTCGACCCTCCATCAATTAAAAATAGCTCTTTATCTGCTGGAGGAGCATTCAGAAAAAAATTAATTACTTTCGAAATATATTTTTCTTCATTTAAAACGGGACAAATAATTGAGATTTCCATTTGTTAAGATTAATATCAAAATGATGTTATTTTTTTCTTTTAAAGATTACGGAAAAATCACTGATTGCATATAGACGGTTTGCAATTAAATTATCTGTTAGAACGATCACTACTCTAACCCAAGAAGCGTTGGGAGCTGTTTGCAAAGGTGATGAAATAATGAAATGCTTGAAATTGTCCCTTGTTATTTCATTTAGCCCGATACGCCTTAAATAAGGAATTCCTGAAAAATTTATTAATTTATAAGCTGAATCGAACACTTGAATATAGACATAAGGCTTACCCCAAAATCCAGATAGTTCCTTTATTGAAATTTGTATGACAACTTCTTTTGCCGGTTGTATTTCTAAAGGTTCGGATGCTATCGAAGTGGGACGAGACTCGAAGGAAAATTTGGCAACTTTATTATATATATAAGGTATAGAAATTGTGTCTTTTTTTTGAATGACAATTAAGCTGTCGAGTCCAAAAAAATTATGTTTCATTCCAAATACAGGCATCTGAGATGCTCCGCCTAGATAAATACAGGAGCCTCCCGGCTGACCAAAACTTTTAGGATTCAAATGATAAAACGTTCGCGGTGCAGCTGAAGTAAATTTGTTATAACCGGTTTCTAGACAATCCTGGAAACTATAATTATCTCCTTCAAACTCGATCTCGTGAACAAAGCCTCCACCTTTAGATCCCCGAGCTTCACATTTAATAAATGAAATTCCACTTTGATACATAAACGAGTATGGGTATCCGTTAGGGTCAGTCCCGCATGTATCGGCTAAACAGTTTTCCAAAACTATGTCGCGATAATTAGTTTTTCCCTCAAAATGCCATCCACACCCAGGTGTCTTAATCGCCTTACAATTTAGCCACCGCACATCTGAGGCTTCCAATGCATTTTCAACGCCGAAACCAAAATCATATTTTGAAAAATGGATAACACCATCAATGTATGAGGGCTCAATAGCAGTACACGATATAAACTGTATTTTTTTAAATACACCAACTTTTCTTGCATCCGTTGCAGCATTATAGGGATAGTCTGCTCTATCGATTGTAAATCCCATTCGATGGCTGCGAAAAGCTATACAAGCTTGAAGAGTAATCGAAGTATATTCTTTGTGAATAGTTGTATTGTCGATGGCTTTACATTTGCCGCCACTTAAATGAAAGGAATGAGACCATGAATATTTGACATTAATGTTAGACAGATTTATGTGACTACCCTGAATAATGAATCGACCAAATTCAATAGTTCCTCCATTCCAATTAATATTTGAACCACCAAGTCGAAAAGCAAAAGGGTTTTTTGAAAAAATGTACGCTCCGTCAGCACTAATATGTACATCTGACGGCAATTCTAAAATTTTTTCAGGCTCGCCAGGAGTAAGCCCGTTCAGCTCGAGAAAATATCTTCCTTTTGAAATTCGAATATATCTGCTGTTGTGCGTTGAAACATATTTAAAGCAATTAAAGAATGCCTGTTCATCATTGTGAATCCCATTTCCAATGGCACCAAACTGACGAATATCAACTGTATCATTTGAAAATTGAGTTGGGATTGTAGAGGCGAAGCAATCAAAAGATGATTCGACTTTCAACAGGATGATAAATGCTATGGCACGATTTATGAAATTTGCTACTGGCATATTCTTTCACTAATAAGACTTCACTGCATTACGTTATGAGTTAATAAGTATATCTGTCAGAGTCGGTAAAAATTTTTTAATTTTTAAACCTGTGATTTGAAATTTTAATTTTCATTGGAAAACAGAATTAAGAAAATTTTTCATATCGAGTTCTTTGACCTTATTAAAAGCTTTGGTTCGCAGTTGAACAGCATTTTGGCTGTCCTCTGCTATTCTATAGATCTTTTCGGTTAAATCCTCTGGACTGTTAAAGTTCACGAAAAGGATGTCCTTATTATGCTCAAAAACAAAAGGTAGTGAACCAGTTGGTGTACAAATAACATTGAGCCCATTTGCCATGGCTTCAATAATCACACGCGGTGAACCCTCCGATACGCTTGTCAGGCAAAAAACGTCATGATTCCTATAGTGACGATTTAACTCATCTCGATCTTCAATGTGACCTAGGAACTGTACTTTTTGTTCAATGCCCAATTTGCGTGTTAACAGTTTGAGATCCTGTTCAAATTCTCCACCGCCAATAATTGTAAGTTTGGCATTTGTAAATTTTTCCTGGACACTCTTGAAGGATTCAATAACAATTTCTACTCCTTTCCATTTTCGTAGGTAACCGACATGTAGAATTCTGATATCCTGTTTATTTATACGCTTGTCTGAATCAAATTTAAAGTCACCCGGAATCAGAGTGGATGAATAAACAGATTTTCCCTTAACGCCGAATCGTTCAATTTTTTTTAGCAACCTCGGACCCTCAGTATAAACAATAGACGCCCGGCACGCCCACATATAAGCCATGTATTCGGGAAGAAAGAATCCGATTTTCAAAAGGCGTTTAAACCGCGAAAGATTTGAGTTGTTCCACGTTACTTCAATTGGATCGCCGACTAAATGTATAATTCGTTTGGATTTAAAATATCTCCTGCATAGCCAACCATATGGCACGGGATACCTAACATAGACTTCGTCAAAGGATTTTAATTTTTTGTAGGCTTTTACATAAGAACCAAAATGCGGGAAGGAGTCCATGTAGCTTTTTGCGGCAGGAAGCTCATATACCCAAATATTTTTCATACTTTTAATTGAAAGTAATTTTTCTCGCTCGGCATTATTATTTTCATTTACAGGACAAAGAAGACATATTTCTTCATACATCACAGATAACTGGGTTAAATATATCCAATGGCAATACGGTAAATAGTATTCGCCTTCTTTTTTACTAATTGTCCAGGCATGAATAACAAGTTTAGACATCTGCGTTGATTTTTGATTTATTTATTGAAACAACTGTAGCTCTATTTGATAAAATTTCTGAGATGGTAAAGGCAACGAATACTAACTGCATACAGAATATTTGCTGAAATGCTTCAATACTCATACCTATAATAAGAAGAAAAATGCACAAACAAATAAGAAATGAAGACCATTCATTTTCTAACCTTGAACTTGATTTTAAATGCTGTCTGGATCGCCGTATAAATTCATATAAGATAAATAGCAGTAGTACAACACCAAAAATACCACCATAAATTAGGGAGCCTATATAGGTGTTATGGACATCTATTCCATATATTCTCTGACAAGGAATAAAGCCAACACCATTAATAACAAGAGCAGCGTCGAATTTATCAGCAAACATGTGCCAAATTTGTTCCCTTTTTTTTACACCACCATCAAAAGTTGATCCGGTTGAACCGATAAACCTGTTCATTAAAAGTACTTTTAATGAATTGTCAGTTGAAAGAACTATGATAAAAACTATGATAAAAGCGAATTTGTAAAGATTGCTGCCTCGAAAATTGAGTACAAATATCAGTAGAGAAGAAGCAGTCAGGAAGCCGATCAAAGGCCCCCTGCTTTGGGTAAAGACCAGGCCGGTTATTGCAATTATTGTGGCAAGAACAGAAAGCAATGGTGAGATTATTTTTCTAAATGCTTTCCCAAACAAAGTTATTCCCAGAAGTGCAGTGAAGGGACATAGTATAGAAGTCGAAACGATCCCAATAGCTCCGGTGGCTCTTCTCTCAAGTTCTGTTGAGGCATCTAGATCTTCTAATACACTTAATTCCGATGGATTGTTAGGTATTAAGAAATCAGAAAATGCGTCTGGAAAAAGAACAGTTCCAATTCCTAAAAGGGCGGCAAGTGCGCCGGCAATAAGTAATGAATGGAGCAATAGTTTCAACGAGTTTGTATTGTCAACGAATGCCAGCAGTATCACAACCGTCATAGGAATATAAAGAGCCTTGATCAGAAACTTTACAACATCTCCAGTCGAGCCCCAGTTGCTATATATTAATCCACTTATACTACCTAGAACACAAACTAGCCACCAACAAGTGGCCAACCGAAATACCGATGATGAAAGCCAATTAAATTGATGCTTTTTTTTAATAATTGCTATAATAAAAAGAGCTAGTAACAAAAGATCGTCAAAACGAATATTGGCGGGTAATGTGCCAAATAAAAGCGTATTTGGGTAAAGCCAAAGTGCCAACCACAAAATGACAAGGCCGTACAAAGGATTTGTAATTGCCCTGATAATGCCGGCCGATAACAATATGATCGCAGCAGTTTTCATGATGCGGACAATTTGGCTTTTGTTAGACCTGAGTAAAGAGCATGAAAGCTGTCGATGATTTTTTTAGCCTCAAATTGTTTATTTATCAGGTTTTGTGAAAAACTTCCCATCTCTTCCCAGCGTTCTTTTTCCTTGATTAGCTGAATAATTGCATCAGCAAGCTTTGAGGGATCAGAACAATCTGCAATAGCTCCGTTCACCCCATTTGTAATTACTTCATTAAAGCCGCCGACATTGTGTATCACGACAGGTATGCCCAGAGACATTGCTTCGAGTGTTGAATAAGGAAAGGCTTCACCACGGACAGCGTCTAAAGGAATTGTTGGCATACATAAAATATCAACGTCCCCTAAAAAATGTGAAAATTGAGGTATTTCCCCTAGGAATAATATACTTTGACTACGATTGAGTACTTTAATTCTGGATCGTAGTCGTTCTGTCAGATTAAAGCGTACCTGATGCGCCTCCGTTTCACTTCCGATAATCAGAAAAAGACATTCAGCATATTTGTTCAATACCAGATTTGCAGCTTCAATGAATTGTGTTTGCCCCTTAATTCTAGATATGGTGCCGACAATCGCAATTATTAGTTTATTTTCAGTATGCCCTATTCTTGCTTTTAGTGCTCCTTTTACTTGCGCTGAACGGATCTGTTCAGCATCAATAGGATTGTATATGATGAGGGAATTTGGTTTCATTTGTTTCATACCATCAAAAACAAATCGACTACAACAAACTAGTTGATGGCACAAATGAGCTAATCCGAATTGCAACAATTTTGTTGTACTCTTCGTATAACTTTTAGCTGAATGCCAATGCCAGATTACTGGTGTTTTTGTCAATTTCCCTGCTATTCCTGCGATAAAGTGATGAGGATAGTAGTTTACATGAATGACATCTATCTTCTCGGTTTTAATAAGTGCTGTTAGTTTTAAAATGGATTTTATAACCAGGCCGACTTTGGTAACATTTGCATTAATTTTTTTTATTCGGTTACTACTATTTTTGTAATTCACTAGACGCCCTTTGTTTAAAATAATTTTTTTTTCAAACAGTGGGCCGATATCTGTTACGCAATCTCCCGGGCCGACAAAGATCCCGATCGGCATAAATTTTTTGCGATCTATATTTGTCAGCAGCGTACGAAGAAATTCCGTAATACCACCCGTTGTTTCGCCGCCGTCCATAAAATATCCTACTACTTTTCGATTTTCGTTCATTTAATCAGGCTTTTATGGAATTTAATTTGCTCTGCGCAGAAACCATCTTTTTTGCATCAACAAAAAGTGATTGAATGTCTTTCCATTTAAGAATTAATGAGTTTTTGATATTGAGTCCAAATAATCTGGAACACCAATAAAGTGAACCAATTGCAGCTGTCATGTTGCCAAATAGTGATGCTAAGGCAGCACCTTTTAACCCAAACGCCTTTATTCCAAAATAGCCGGTAATAAAAACAATTAAAAGACTACTTGCTAAAATTTTAATATTTGTGTTAGCCCTTCCTTGGCTGGATAAAAGATTAGTGCACGTCATGCAGATACAGAAAAAAACAAGAGATGGGGCAAGGATTGCGATCGCTTCGGCAGCCCGCTCAAATTGATTGCCATAAAGGAGGTTTACAATCTTATAGCGAAACAGGTATACTACAAGAGAAGCAAAACCGGAGAAGGCTATTCCTGAACGCAAAGCAAATTCTGTTTTTGTAGTAATATCGGAACCAGTCAATCGGGCGAATCTTGAATACAGCAAAGGCCCAACCGTATAGGGCACGAGAGATACCAATCCGCTTATAGCAACCGCTCGTGAATAGACTCCTACTAAAGAGAAGTCCGAACCTGAAAGATTTCTCAATAATATGATTGTTACATTCCCGGTAAGAACAAATAGAAGATCTATAACCGATAGCCTTATTCCATATTTTAAGAGTGATAGAGAAAGCTTAGAGTTGAATGATTTTTGTATTGGACGTAAATCGTGGAGAAAAAAGAACAATGTACTTAAAGATAAAATATTGCCGATCGTAACGATAATAATTGCATCTTTAAAATTCATATCCTTTAGAAACAACCAAAAAGAAGTAAGTAGTAACAATGATATTCTTGGGAGCTGATCGATAATAATTAGCCGGGTGGATTGCAATCGAGCTGTTAGCACCGTTTTAAAACAAAGCGTATTTAATGAGCAGACAGAGCCTAGTAAATATATAGCTATAAGTTCCTTGCTGACTTTACCAAAATATTCGGGGAATATCAATATGCATGTGGTCATTGCTAGAACCAATATAAAGCTTAGCCCAAGAGATATCCTAAACATTGTTGAAGTCACTTCTCTCGGATCTGTTTGGAGATTGTTAATGAAATACATACTGGAGTTACCTAAGCCAACACAGCAAATTGTGACGGCGATTACATCAAATGATCTGAAGGTTTCAAACTGGCCTATTCCTGTAGGGCCTAATGTTCGAGCTAAAATAATGCCTGCAATCATTGTACAGAAATTGCCAATTACTTGCGCTATAGAAACGGAAAAGATTTTTTTTAAAAAACTCATATTTAAAATGTCAGCTTGAAGTATAGAGATGTTTACTTCAGGAATAGCCATAACCATAGCTATTCTTTTTATTGGTTTTTGCTCCGTTATAAAGAATGTTGATACTTTTTAAATGTAAAGTCGTTTCATCAAACTTTCGAAGTTGTGTTTGAGTTGTAACTCCATCCCGGATTACAAATACTGTTGCATCAGCAAATTTTGATATGGCTTGGGAATCTCCCACAAGTCCGGCAGGGGGGGAGTCAATAATAATCACCTCAAAATATTCTTTTAACTTTGCGATCAATGTAATAAGGGGCTTAAGTTGCAGAATAGATAATGGATCTTCAGGTATTGCACCGGCTGCAATAAATTTTAAGCCATTTGAATTAGGAATAGTTTGAATTATATCTTCAAGTGATTGTTGTGCTTGCAAATATTCCACGATACCTGGCGTAGCATTGACTTCGGCGTAATTGGATAAAATAGGGCGTCTTAAATCCAATTCAACAAGAATTGCTTTCTTGCCCGATAAACAAGCAACATTGGCCAGGTTTAATGAGACAAATGATTTACCCTCTCCGCGAATCGAAGAAGTTACTAAAATTACTCTACCCCCTTCCCCGGATTTTTGTGATAATTCGCAATAATGAATATTGCTTAAAATTTTTCTAAATTGTTCTGTAAAGGGGGCTTTGGGGTTAGCCGTAATGATTCCTTTACTTTTAATAGGACCGGTAGCGATTTCGCCAATGAATTTATTTGGAATTAATTCTTTTACTTGTTCTGCATTTTTCAACTTCTGATTCAAATGTTCTTTTATGTAAACGAGGAGAAATGCAATTGCGAATGCTAAAGTTCCAGCGGATAGAAGAATAATTGATTTCTTAGGCTGTCCTGAAGAATAATCCGCTTTTGCAGAATCAACAATTTTTAGATCTTCGATATACAGAGACCTGGAAACGGCAACAGCTTCTTTCTTTTTTAAAAGGTAAAGATAGAGTTCCTGACGAATCGCCTGTTGCCTGGAAAATTCTAGTATTTTCTTTTCGTTTTTTGGAAAATTTCCCTGCTCTTTTTGCAGGCGGTTTTCCAAGTCTTTTGCTTCTTCGATTTTCAGTTCTAGACTTTTCTTTAGAAGTGTCAAACTCTGAATAATATCGGTTTTTAACTTACTTATCTGATTGTCGATTCCTCTCATTTCAATACTATTCTGGGCAACTGTTTTTGTAAGATTTAGTTTTGATTGCTGAAGCTTGTTGTAGTCAACTATCAGCAACCTGAGTGTTTCATCCGGTATATCGAGTGCGGTAATTGTATTTTGTTCTCTGGTTGGGTCTTTTAAATCTGAAAGTATCAATTCAACAATCCTGAGATGTAGTTCTTGCTTTCGTCGATTATCTTCTGCCGAAAAACTGTTGCCGGCTATTTCTTTGCTTTGAAACGGTAAATCTGTTATCTCGTTGTTTGTACGAAAATTGGTGATTTCATTTTCAATAGTATCAAGTTCATCAGTTACTAAAGCGATTCTTGAATCAAGAAACCTAAGGACACTGTCCTTTAAGTGGTTTTTTTCATTTTTTTCTCTTTCATTATATAATTGCAGGAAGGTATTCAATGTCCTTTCTCCACGTTTTGGGATATTATCAATTAATGTAAAATCAATCGTGCTACTTGTTTTGCTGGAAGGAGAAATAGAAATAGATTTCCTGAACATATTCGAAGCATAATTGAGATCATAAATCATTACAATTAACTCTTTTGGATAATCAACAGCTATTTCCCTGGGAGATACAATTACTGAGATATCTTGAATTTTAAGGGTATCCCCTGTTTTATGTTGTTCTGTCAGATCATCTGTTTTCAAACTAAAAGAACCCGGGGTCTGGAGCGTTAGGCGGAGTTGAACGGGGTGAATAAGATTAATTGTGTCATCAATTAACGAAAGTGAAATTGGTAGCAATAATGGATCAACCTCTTTTTTAAAAGAAAAATAGGGGGTGAAGATTTTGATATTGCTGCGCAGTCTCTTTACTGTTGCATAAGCTAAATCTGATCCACGAAACATCTGTATTGTATTTTCAACCGTGTTTGGAGCGGTAACAACAAAATCATTCTCTAGTACTTCGGAAGATTCTACTTTGCCGACGTTTTTGTTTTCTGTGACTAACACCATTCCATTTATATGATAGGAGACCGGCGTAATTACTATGAAATATATTCCAAGACAAATCATACAAAATAAAGATGTTAAATAAATGGGCCAGTTAGTTTGTATGTATTGCCAAAGGGCTAGTGGAAAATTTCGTCTTGTATTTGGCGTAAACTCTTCCAAAATCAATTTGTCTTTTTCGATCATAATATCAGAAGATCTGTTGTTCTTTAAATTTTAGTTTCTTTCTTATTAATTTAAAACCTCAATACGGTTGACTTTACTTATGGTCGTCTCCATATCGAGTTCTTCAAAAGTTGAATTTTTGCTTTTAAATTCCGGAACCATTTCTTTCATTTTTTTAACTATTAAGTAGATAGCTCCACGTCTTGCCAAAAAAGTTAAGGACCTGACTTCTTCACTAACCTGCTTAAATGGATATTTGGCTACTTTCGCTTTTTTTATTTTCGGATTGTGAGTTGCGATAGTTGTCTCTGTGTCATTTAGCAGCTCTTCGAATAGTTTTTCTCCTGGGCGAAGACCTGTAAATACAATTTGTATATCTTGAGGGCAAGACAAACCAGCAAGTTTAATCATATTCAATGCTAGATCATAGATCTTTACTGGTTTGCCCATATCAAAAATGAAAATTTCGCCACCATTGCCGGTTGTACCTGCTTCCAATACTAATTGTACAGCTTCGGGAATTGTCATAAAATATCTTACTATGTCGGGATGAGTAACCGTAACAGGACCACCTTTGGCTATCTGGCGTTTAAATCTTGGAATGACCGATCCATTTGAATCCATTACGTTTCCAAAACGAGTCGTAATAAATTTTGTTTGTCTACAATTTGGTGATTCACTTAACGATTGAATGTAAATCTCAGCAAGTCGTTTTGATGCACCCATAATATTCGTTGGGTTAACAGCTTTGTCTGTCGAGACCATAATAAATTTATTTACTTGGAATATGACTGAAAGGACGGCCAGGTTTCTCGTTCCAACTACGTTTGTCAATATTGCTTCAGAAACATGTCGCTCCATCATCGGAACATGTTTATAAGCTGCTGCATGAAACACAATGTTTGGTTTTGAGTTTTCAAATACGTATTTCATGCGATTATAGTTTCTGATGTTCGCTATATAAGTTTTTACCGATACTGTTGGGTACAATTCTTCTAACTCCAGCTGAACATCGTATAGTGGGGACTCGGCTTGATCGACTAAAGTAATAGATAGAGGTCGGTATTGCATAACCTGTCTAACTATTTCGGATCCTATCGAGCCAGCAGCACCTGTAATCAGAATCTTTTTCCCGGCTAGTTCTTTCAGCACATTGATATTGTCTATACGGATTTCTTCCCGCTGTAGTAAATCTTCAATCCGAAGTTCCTGGATTTGTTTGATTTTTAATTTCCCATGTACCCACTGATCTGAAGGTGGTACTGTTGAAACTTTTATACCTAGTTCCAGCGCGAGGTTGACTATTTTATCACTATGTAGTTCATTTGGAGCGGAATTTATCAATATTAATTTATCGAAATATTTTAAGCTGTGCAGTCTTGTAAGATCATTATAGGAAAACACTTTTTTTTGTTGAATACTTAATTTCCTGGAAAGCGTAAGATCATGAACAAAGCCTACAACCTGATATTTTCTATTTAAATCTGCCTCTAAAGCTTGTTTAATTAGAATGGCATTGTCATCCATGCCTGCTATCAATACTTTTTCCCTTTCATTTATGGGCGTTCTTTTTAGGTTGAGATGATTATACAGTAATTTGCCCGCGACCCTTGTTAACGTCAATGTTGAACTAGAAATGAAAAAATTAACAAGCAATAATTCTTCAAGATTAAAAAAGAAACTTTTGCCTCTAAAGTAGAATACACATTTTATAATTAAATAAAATAGAATTGAGGAAAAGATAATTGCTAGAAATAGGCGTGTCATATCCTGTAATGTTGAATAACGAATGACACCAGCATGAATTCTTAGAATATAGAAGGTGATGGCTGCTACCACAGGATAAGAGAGGCCAATCAATACACTTGACAGATCGGCAATCAACTGAATATCGAATTGAAGAACTACAAGAAGAGATAAAAAAAATGCCAGTGTAACAATCGCAGAGTCTATAACTAGGACAAGAAGTCTAGGTATATTTAGAGGAGCGTTGGGTTTTCCTTTTTTTTTCATAATGATAATTTTAATGGCTTATATGATCATGGGTGATGGTCTTTCTTGCCAATAAGCTCACCTAAATAGTTTTCCTAGTGTTATAATAAGAATTTTAAAATCGTTTAATAAAGTCTGATTCTCGATATACTGCAGGTTCAGGCTAATTTTAGCTGGCATGATTTCGGTAACATATATTCTTTCAACATCTTCTGTTGAAAGTAATTCGCTTTCATCGATAAACCGGATTGACGCTAAGTCGGTGATACCTGGTCGGACAGCAAGAACTTTTCTTTGGGTTGGTGTATAAAGTGTAACATATTTTTTTACTTCAGGTCTTGGACCGACAAGGCTCATATCTCCTTTAACTACGTTTATTAATTGAGGTAACTCATCGAGCTTATAATGCCTCAAGAATTTTCCTGTAGCGGTTATCCTTTTATCCTGTCTGGTTGTTAAAAAACCTTGTACTTCGGCATTGATTTTCATTGTGCGAAACTTGTACATCTTAAACTCGATTCCGTTTTTTCCTACCCGGTACTGTCTAAAAAAAATGGGCCCCATTGAATCAAAAACTATTGCTATTGCAATAATAATAAACAGAGGCAAAAGAAGCGTTAAGCCCAATAATGATAAAATTACATCAATAAGCCTTTTCATAATGTATGCAAATAATTGATAGCTAGATCCTGAAAGGACTTCTCAACAGCACTTATTACCGATTGAATAATAAAGGAGACTTCTGTGTTTTGGAGTTGTGGATATATCGGTAAAGATATTTCACATTGATAGTGGCGATAAGCATTTGGAAAATCTTTAATATCAAATCCAATATCTCGAAAAAGGGTCAACATAGGAAGAGGAATAAAGTGAACATTTACAGAAATACCTTTACTAAACAGTTCTTGAATGATGGAGTCCCTTTGCTTTTCGGCACATTGATCTATTCTTAAGGGAAATAAATGATAACTGCTTTCTCTTTCTTCAGTTAGCAAATGTGGAGACTTGAACCATTTGAAATTCTGAAAAGCTGCTTGATATTGCTGGGCGATCTGTTTTCTGCGAATTAAAATTTGTGAGGAATATTTTCTTATCTGTGCAAGTCCGATCGCAGCACAAATATCGGGCATATTTATTTTCAAGCCGGCAAATGCGATGTCATATTTCCAGTTACCATTCAGTTTCTCAAAAGCACTCTTAGTTTGACCATTCAACGTACAGAGTTTCAGGTAGGTGTATTCTTTCTGTACATCAAAGTTGCCTGGAAGGTTTAAACAAACACAACCGCCTTCCGCTGTAGTCACATTTTTAACGGCATGGAATGAAAAGATGCTGATATCAGAAGATAGGACAGATGGTTTTCCAAAATAAGTGGAGCCAATAGAATGTGCCGCATCCGATATACAGAGTATTCGGCCAAGTTTTCTTTGCCTTTCATTTGACGGTGAAAAGAGAGCTTTATTTTTTTGGTTGTCAAGCAATTCGTTAATGGAACGATAATCGCAAGGCCATCCTGCAAAATCAACTGGTATTATTGCCTTTGTTTTTGAAGTAATGGCTGATTGAATTTGTTCAATATTAATTGAAAAATCCTCATTAACATCGACCATGACCGGAGTTGCGCCACTATGTATTATTGCTAATGCTGTTGCGCTATAAGTGTAAGCGGGAAGTATAACTTCATCACCTGGTCCAATTCCAAACCATTTAAGAACAAGTTGAGCTGCCGATGTCCATGAATTTGTACAAATGGCAGCTTGGCATCCAGTAAGCAATATAACTTCTTCTTCCAATTGCTGAACTTTTGGACCCGTCGTAATCCACCCAGAATTTAATGTACTTAAGACTTCGGCAATCACATCTTCATCAACGAACGGTGGCGAAAAAGGTATAGTTCTTTCTTTGACAGGGAACGCTTCGGTAATCATATCAATTTTTATAGATCAATGAATTTTTCGTGCTGTAGCCAACAATAAACACGAATCAGATTGTAGTGGTGTTGTTTAGATTAGATCATTCGTATCATCCTCATGGAGTCTAAATATATGTATCGGAGGCAAGTTTATTTACCAACAAAAAGCTTACTATCAGATCTTTTTTTGGTTTTTAAACACGTACATTCTGCACTATCTGACATAAATAGCTTTTTGAAAACCTTATCAGCTTGAAAAATCACACTTGAAAGTCAAGTCAGAACCAAGTTTAAACAGGGAGGAGAACAAAGGTCTATTTTTAGAGTAAGACTCCAATTATATAATATGATTAAAGATATAATAGTTTTTACTTATCCTGGTTTTTAAACTCTTTTATTTTTCCACATAATAGTAATAACAACCGTATGTAAAAACTCATAAAAAATTTTATTTAATTGTACTTTTTACAAATCTATATTTTTTTTGATTCGTAAACACCACTTAAACACGATATCTTGTAAACCTAATGATGCGTCTAAAACGTTTTATTTAAATAGTTTGATAACAAATATTATTTTCTGCAAAAATTAAACTTTATATGCCTCGTTTTGAGATTGATAAAAATATAGCCAGTGCAAAAACAATCAGTACAGATTTTTATAAAGATCATGATGTGTTTAATGAATCAAGAGAAAAGATATTCAGCTATGCCTGGCAGTTTATCGGCGACCGGAATTTAGTTAAAGAGCAGGGGCAATGCCACCCATTTACTTTGCTGGAAAATTATATAGACGAGCCCCTTGTATTGACAAAAGATAAAGAGAATAACATCAACTGTCTTAGTAACGTATGTACCCACCGCGGAACAATAGTTGTAAACGGCCCCTGTAAAATATCAAAGCTTCGCTGTCGTTATCACGGGCGCAATTTCCACCTGGATGGAAAATTTCTTTCCATGCCTGAGTTTAGTGAAGTTGAAAACTTCCCAACTCCGGATGATGATTTGAA
>JAFDXH010000035.1 GCA_018268075.1 Bacteroidota bacterium
CTATCATTGGTTTAAAAAAGGCAATAGGAGCTAAGAAGCGAAGTATTTTATTGGAATTTCTTTTGGAAGCAGCAATAATATGTGTACTTGGAGGTATCATGGGTTTATTATTGGTTTATGTACTTACCCTCATTCTCACCAATATATTTAGTTTCCCTGTTTATATTTCATCTGGTATTTTATTACTCGCTATTTCTATTTGTATTTTTATTGGAATAATTGCAGGTATTATTCCTGCTATTTCAGCAGCAAGATTAGATCCTGTAGTTGCTATACGTTCAAAATAACCTATCAGTATCTCATTTTTTTAAATTTTTAGCAATGCCTCTTATACTTGCAATCGAATCTTCTTGTGATGAAACAGCAGCGGCTGTAAGTAGTGATAATATTATTTTGAGTAATGTTATTTACAGCCAACAAATACATGCACAATATGGCGGTGTGGTTCCTGAATTAGCCAGCAGAGCCCATTTGCAGGCTATAGTACCTGTGGTAGATGCGGCCTTAATGCAGGCGGGAAAAGAAATTAATGATATTGATGCCTTTGCTTTTACCCAATCGCCGGGACTTATTGGGGCATTGATGGTGGGAGCAGGATTTGCAAAATCTTTGGCGCTTGCCCTTGATAAACCTTTAATTGCTGTTCAGCATTTACATGCTCATGTATTAGCAAATATGATAAGGAAGGATGATAGGCCTGTACCCACTTTCCCTTTTCTATGCCTTACTGTAAGTGGCGGCCACACACAAATCATTCAATGCAATTCGCCACTCGACCTGAAATTATTAGGACAGACCTTAGATGATGCAGCCGGTGAAGCTTATGATAAGGCAGCAAAAATAATGGGATTGCCATACCCGGGTGGCCCTTTGATAGATAAATATGCAAAGGATGGCGATCCGGGAGCATTCGTTTTCCCTGAGCCAAAAATACCCGGTTTAGATTTTAGCTTTAGTGGATTGAAGACGGCTTTTCTATATTTTATCAGAGATGGAAAATTAAAAGACGAGCAGTTTGTTGAAAATAATCTAAGCAATATTTGCGCTTCCATTCAACATCGGATTAATACTATTTTATTAAATAAACTCCAAGTAGCTGCTTTGCAAACGGGTATAAACACAGTATGTATTGCCGGCGGTGTAAGTGCTAATTCTGGATTAAGGCATTCGCTAAAAATGGTAGGGGAGGGCTTGGGCTGGAATACTTTTATTCCACCATTTGAATATTGCACAGATAATGCGGCAATGATTGCTATTACAGGATATTATAAGTATTTGGAAAAGGATTTTTCACCACTTTCTGTTTCAGTCAGCGCCAGATCCCATTTCTCTTAAATATATTTTTATTGGCAAATAATTTTTTTAGGTTTAAGCAATTTGTAGTCCATCAAGATTTGTGTGCTATGAAAGTGAGTACAGACGCCTGTTTGTTTGGTGCCTGGATTGCTGATATGCTGTTTAAAAATGAACTTAGGCCCTCAAATATTTTAGATGCAGGGGCAGGCACGGGCTTGCTTTCTTTAATGCTAGCACAAAAATCTACCTCTACAATAGATGCAATCGAAATTGATGGCAATGCATATTCTCAGGCGCAGGAAAATATCCGCACATCAGTATTTCATGATCGGATTCAACCTTACCTTGGAGATTTGTTCCACTTTTCTTATAAACATAAATATGATTTGATTGTTTGCAATCCGCCGTTCTTTATTGACCAATTGAAGAGCACTGATTCTGATAAACGCCTGGCTATGCATAACGATACTAAAAATTTTAAAAACTATTTTTCATTTGCTAAAAACAACTTAACCTCAGTAGGCTATTTTGCACTGTTGATTTCTTATAAAGATTTTGATAGATCTCTTTTGTGGGCTGCTGAATTAGGGCTACATCCCGCCAAGATAGTACAGGTACAACACTCACCTACACACGCTTTTTCCCGTGTGTTTCTTTTGTTTAGTGAAAGAAGGGTAATGCCTGTAACAGAAAAGATAACTATACAAACAAGCGGAAGGGATTATGATGAACGCTTTAAATATCTTCTAGCAGATTATTATTTATAAATGAACGTATGAGTAGTAATTGTTTTATTGCTATTTTGTCGTGGTGTTATATTGTTAAATTGTTTTTGTGGGGTATTGCTATACATTAGCCAAGCCCCGTAGGGGCGACAGTTTGGTAGAATTGTAAATCATTGGAAAGCCCTGTAAGGGCGACAGTTTGGTAGGAAAGAATTGTAAATCATTTGCAAGCCCAGTAAGGGCGACAGTTTGGTAGATGTTAAATGAAATTCAATCAAGCCCAGTATGGACGACAGTTTGGTAGAATTGTGAATCATTGGAAAGCCCTGTAAGGGTGGCAGTTTGGTAGATGTTAAATGAAATTCAATCAAGCCCAGTATGGGCGATAGTTTGGTAGATGTTAAATGAAATTCAATCAAGCCCAGTATGGGCGATAGTTTGGTAGGAAAGAATTGTAAATCATTTGCAAGCCCAGTATGGGCGATAGTTTGGTAAAATATGTTCTTTATATCCAAGTATAAAATAGAGTAAAATAAAGCAGCAGGTTCTAAAAATAAATTCTTATGGTGGCCTTGCAAGGCTATAGGAGAATATTATTCCTTCACATAATCAATCATATATTCAAATGGTGCATTGAGTTTTCCGTTAATTGTAATGGTAGCATTATCAATTATTGGTGAAGATTTTTTCAAAAGGTCTTCTATTAAATACTTGATAATTTGCTCACCAAAATATCTGGATGCATCTCTGGGAAGTTCATTGGGCAGATTGCCTACAGCCATTAAATCTACCGACCCCGAAAGGTAAGGTGCTGTTTTCTTTCTGCTTAGCCGATCTACGCCATATATCGGGTCTTCTATGGTGGCGTCACCCAAGTTGCAGGGTACCGATCCTTGCGCATCGTCAGAAATATCCGATATGGTATTCATTCTGAATGCTGATGCACTTAGGTCTTCCCAAGTAAATAATGGTGGAATATTTTTTTGCCAATACACACCGTTCATAAGTATATCGGTATGAGGCAGGTATTTATTAAAAATTGACTTATATTCCTGCGGCGCTGCATGAAAATGATTCCGTTCGTAATTATTATTTGCGTCGCGGTAAAGGTCACTTCCTTTCAGGTGTACATATACCGGATAGGGAAAATTAGATTCTATATATTCTTCTTTTTCTACTTCATGTATTCCCAATAGGTTCATAATCTCAATTACACCGTGCGATACACGGCCACTGCCTGTCACTGCTATTTTTATTGCGGGCAATTTCAGGCCAAAATAAGTATGGATTAATTGTTGGAAATTTCGCTCTTTATATACCCGGCCCAAAGAAAAACTTCCGGTGCGGTTTCCATAAGCCATTATTCCATTGTGAGCACCCACTATGCCTGCAAAAAAACCAAAACCAATAAGACGCATGCCATTTTCATGCTCAAGGCATTCGTAGTCTATCAGCCTTATTTTTTTTCTAATGATTTCCTGAATAAGAGCCCTGTTGTAGGGTTGCATCTTTTTTGTGTGCGAAAAGAAGAGGTAGGTTTTATTGTTTATTAAATGAGCAGGTTTTACTTCTTTTATTCCAAATAAAATATCACATTGTGTGAGGTCCTCATTTAATTCAATGCCTGCGGTTTCGTACTCTTTGTTGGTGTAGCATCTAGTTTCTGATGGTTCTACTATTATTTTTATTGAATATTTTTCCTGCAGCCATTTGCATTGTGCCGGTGTAAAGGCTACTCTATTATCAGCAGGCGTTTTGGTCTCTTTAATTATTCCAAGTATCAATTCGATTGGTTTTTGAGCAATTTACAATTTCCTGTTTTGAAACCTATAAAAAAAACAATTTTGTTTGCTTTGGATAAGCATGTCGTTTTTCAATTTCTGGTTGGGATATATAGAAGTATGCAAATACCTATTGCGAAATACAATGATGTGATCCAATATAAATTCACTTTCTTTTAATGTGTTTTTTTAATTGTATGCTTCAATATTTAGTAATAAATTTTGTTGAGTAATGCTATGCAAGGCCACAATTTTTACATTGGCCTCATTTGCTTAGACTATGCTTCTTTGTTGTTTGCCCTGCTTTTTCACGATTTCATCCTTTCGGTTATTTTATATACTGCTGCGTAGTTAGGCTTGCAAATACTACCATATAGCTAAGCTACCAAATGAATAAAAAAAAACCTGAATCATTCTCAGATTCAGGTTTTTATAAGTGCCCGGGACTGGAATCGAACCAGCACATCCTTGCGAACGGCAGATTTTGAGTCTGCTGCGTCTACCAATTCCGCCACCCGGGCAGGTGGGGTGCAATATTACGATATTTCAAATACGCAAACAAAATTTAGAGATATCAATCTTAAAATTTTGTGGTTATCATAGATGGCAAATTGTAAACATTTTAGAGCAAGCAGAGCCGGTATAAAAAGTGCTATTAAAAATCTATTGGGGCGGCATAAAAAAAGAGCCGAAAACCCGGCTCTCATTTCTTTTTCTAATTCAAAATATTTTATTGCTCTATTCGCCCTCCACAAATAAACCTTTTCGAGTAATATGGATCTTCGAGGCTGCTTATCGTGACGCCTTGGCTGGAAGATGCGTGTACAAAATAATTATTTTCCAGATACAGGCCTACATGAGAAACGCCACCACGAGTATTGAAAAACACAAGGTCGCCTTCTTTTAATGAGTCTTTATCTAAGTGCTCTGTAGCATCATATTGCTCGCGTGCTGTACGCGGCATCGCAAAACCATAAACAGCCAATAACAGGCCGCCTGTAAGTGCACTGCAATCTATTCCTTTTTTAGTAGTGCCTCCAAAGCGATACCGCGTGCCAAACCAATTTTCGATAAAGCCAAGTAAAGAAATATTTTTTAATGATTCTACATCTACATTTAGCAACATCGCATATTTAAATTGCAGATGGCTTAATTTTTCTATAGTCCCGATTGAAGATTCAGTATTGGTTTCCACTTTATTTGTTACCACTGGAACGGATTCTACTTTGATGCTTTTAGTGCCTCCACTTTCGTAGGTGCGTAAAATACCATCCGGGGTAAAAGAGATGCCATTTATAAGATGATTGCCTGATTGTTCATCTGC
Organism: Bacteroidota bacterium; assembly: GCA_018268075.1. Lineage (GTDB taxonomy): Bacteria > Bacteroidota > Bacteroidia > Chitinophagales > Chitinophagaceae > Ginsengibacter. Next base: position 5,127 of record JAFDXH010000035.1, read on the forward strand.
ACTGATTACTGCAGCCTTATTGGTATTCTGTGCAAAAGCGCACGTTGTAATTGAAAGAGTGAAAATCACTGCCAGGCTCTTTACTTTCAGTTTATTCATATATTCTTTGAGGATTATTACACATTTATAATAAAAAGGGTATAACTGCCATACCAGCTTTAAAATAAACGTAATTTTTAATTAATTATTTTCTCAAGCCGGTCGAAGATAACGTTCTGGGTTTTAAAATCCAAAAAAAATGTAGGGATACTTAAATTGTCAGCTAATACCCCAATATTGCTATTGCTAAGGGGAGGGGAGGGCAATAAAAAACCACCTGCTAAGGTGGCTTTTTATTGAATGTATTGATAAAGTAATTAATACCTGTACATTTCTGGCTTATAAGGGCCTTCTTTAGGTATATTCAAATAAGTGCTTTGATCGGTTGTTAATTCTTCCAACACTACTCCTATTTTTTTCAAATGAAGCCTTGCTACTTTCTCGTCTAAATGCTTAGGTAAAACATAAACTTTATTTTCATATTTATCAGAATGAAGCCATAGTTCTAACTGAGCAAGCACCTGATTGGTAAATGAATTGCTCATTACAAAACTTGGGTGGCCTGTAGCACAGCCCAGGTTTACGAGGCGGCCTTCTGCCAGTACAATGATGTCTTTGCCATCAATTGTATATTTATCTACCTGAGGCTTAATGGTATCTTTTGTATTGCCGTAATTTTTATTTAACCAAGCAATATCTATCTCTATATCAAAGTGGCCTATGTTGCATACAATAGCTTTATCCTTCATGGCTAAAAAATGCTCTTGTCTGATAAGGTCTCTGCAGCCTGATGCTGTTACTATTATGTCAGCTTCCTTTACAGCATCTATCATTTTCTTTACTTCATAGCCATCCATTGCTGCCTGCAGTGCGCAAATAGGATCTATTTCAGTAACGATTACTCTAGCGCCGGCGCCACGTAAACTTGCTGCCGAGCCTTTACCCACATCGCCATAGCCGCCTACTACTGCTACTTTGCCTGCCATCATTACATCGGTGGCTCTTCTTATAGCATCTACCAGGCTTTCTTTACATCCGTATTTGTTATCAAATTTTGATTTGGTTACAGAGTCATTAATGTTTATGGCCGGAATAGGTAAAGTGCCTTTTTCCATTCTTTCATACAAGCGGTGTACGCCGGTGGTAGTTTCCTCAGATAGGCCTTTGATGTGATGTATCAATTCAGGGTATTGATCAAATACCATATTGGTAAGATCGCCGCCATCATCCAATATCATATTCAGGGGGCGGTCTTCACTACCAAAAAATAAAGTTTGCTCTATGCACCAATCACTCTCTTCCTGAGTTTGGCCCTTCCAAGCAAATACACCAATACCTTCAGCAGCAATGGCTGCGGCTGCCTGGTCTTGTGTAGAAAAAATGTTGCATGAGCTCCATTTTACTTCTGCACCCAGATCAATCAAAGTTTCTATGAGTACGGCAGTCTGAATGGTCATGTGAAGACAACCTGCTATGCGGGCGCCTTTTAAGGGTTTTTGCTTTCCAAATTCCTCGCGCAAAGCCATCAAGCCGGGCATTTCTGCTTCGGCAAGTTTTATTTCTTTACGGCCCCATTCCGCAAGGCTCATGTCCTTTACCTTATTCTTCAGGCTAAAGTCAATCTTATTTTTTGTAATTGAAGACATTTTGAATTGTTTAATTTTAATAAAGCGCAAAACTAATTTAAATAGAATGAAATCCTAATCATTATAACTTATTTAGAATAAAATAACATATTTATCAAACATGGTAGAATAATTGCATTATTTTGCTCTAAAATATTCAACTTTAAAAGCAAATGTACTATGAGTTATATGCCTGATAAAAAGGATTTGGCCATTTTAAGGTTATTAGAACAAAATGCCCGCATTACGGTAAAGGAAATTTCCTCTAAGGTGCATTTGAGTACTACGCCCGTACACGAGCGCATAAAACGTATGGAAGATGAAGGAGTGATAAAACAATACGCTACCCTAATTGATAGTTCCAAAGTGAATAAGGCATTGACGGTAATCTGCTATGTTTCTATTCGCCAACATGGAAAAAATGCAGGAGTAAAATTTATAAAAGCCATTCAATCGCTTAATGAGGTGATTGAATGTTTTAGTATTTCGGGGGAGTTTGATTTTATGCTTAAAGTAGTATGTGCGGATATGAATACCTACTACGACTTTCATGTGAACAAACTCAGTGAGATAGAAAATGTAGGTCAGGTGCAGAGCGTCTTTGTGATGGGTGTAATCAAGGATACTCACCAATTGATATGGGAATAAATCAGGTGGTAGCTTTCTTTTCTGCTTCTGTTTTTAAGGTATGTATAGTCAGGTTAAATTCAAAACCAATTAATACTGCCAGTGAGTTTAAAAAAATCATGATCATAACAACCATCACTGTGCCAAGCGACCCATATAGAAGATTGTAACTACCAAAATGATCTACAAAAAAAGTAAAAGCAATCGTGATGAGAATGCTGAGAAAGGTAGCGATTAAGGCACCTGGCGATACAAGTTTCCATCTTTCTGTGGTAGAGGGTGCATAGCGGTAAATGAAAGCGAAGGAATAAAAAATAAGCCCTATAATAAAAACCCATTTCCCATACAAGATCAGGTTACGCACTTCTGAATTTTGAATACCCATCCATTTTAAAAAGTTTCTTTGCAATAACAATAATAAAAGGCAGCCCAATAATAGCCCGAATAACATCAGCGTAAGCTTTATTGCTTCCCATCTTTTTTTTAATCCTTTAATCTTTTCAAATCCAACGTAATCTTTATTGAAAGAACGCATAAGCCCAATCACTCCACTTGATGCAAAGAATAGAGATATGATAAATGTAAACGAGATAAGGCCTATTTTAGACCCATCTATAAAACTATCTACAAAAGCTATCAAGCCTGAATTGTATGTATGAGAGGGGATGATATCCCGAATAAGATTGTGTAACTGAAACTTCAATGCCCGCTTAGATATAAAAGGCAGGTTGGGAATTAAGGTAAATAAAAAAAGACATGTAGGCGGCACCGACATGATAAAATTGTATGAAATAGCAGCAGCTCTTTCTGTGAGATGGGGAACATCAAATTTTTTAAAAATATCTTTTAATACGGTATAAAAAGATATTCCCTGAAATCCGGGTGGATACCATTTTTTACTTTTTCGTATGAGATATTTAATGGGTTGCACTTGAAAAAAAGGATTTAAGCAGAAACGAATTATTGATTGGTTTGCTTGGTGGCTGTAAGGCTGTCTAAGGCTTTCTGGTAGGCTTTGGCATAAACTAAATGCTCCGCATAGGTTGTGGCAAAATCTGAGTATCCTGAGAAGTCTGATCTGGCTACAAAAAATAAATAGCTTGTAGTAGGGGCATCTAAAACAGCATCAATAGTTTTTATAGAGGGTGTGCAGATGGGGCCGGGTGGTAATCCTGGATTAAGGTAAGTATTGTAGGGGGATGGATAATTTAGATAACCATGGTAAATTCTTTTTAATTCAAAATTATTCATAGCGAATTTTATTGTAGGATCTGCTGCCAACTTCATTCCTTTAGATATCCTATTAAGATATACACTTGCAATTGTACCCTTATCGGTTTGCTTGTTGGTTTCTTCTTCTACAATTGAGGCAAGTGTATAGGCCTGTTTTGGTGTTAGCCCAAGTTTTGTAGCCTTAGCAGTTCTGTCTTCATTCCAGAATTTTTTTGATTCATTATCTAATTTTACAAAAAGCTGTCTAAGGGGTGTATTCCAATTATATGTATACGTGTTGGGGATGATTGCTGTTATTACTGAGTTGGTGTCTAGCCCTAGTGGTGATAGAGAATCGTTGCTGTTAAAAAAATCGAGGGTAGGTTGTAATGCTGTCTCAAAATTTGCAGCAAGTTTTTTAGCCAGATCAACTCTTGTGCGTAATTTTATAATTACCAATTTTACAGGTTCCTGCCGCCCAGATCGTAGCATTTTTATTAAATGATACAGACTCATTCCATTGGTAATTTTGTATTTACCAGGCTTTATATTGTTGTTATATTTTGCTATTTGTGCAAGGCGGTCAAATATCCATAAGTTTTTTACAAACTCGTTTTGTTTAAGGCTATCTGTAACATCAGAATAGGTACTCCCTGTTTTAATATACAAGAATTTTTTATCAGGGTTGTTTACGCCGGTGCCAAAAACTAACCAAGCAAGGATCAGGCCTGCCAGTAATGCTATGAGAAAAATGAATCGAAATATTTTTTTCATATATGTTTTGCTGGATTTTTATGAAATATTTTTTAATAAAAAACCCTGGCTTTTTTAAGACAGGGCGTTATGATTTTTTATTTTAATTAATGTTTTGGCAAAGTAACCTATGGTTGTTGTGGTGTGGCCTGCTGTGGGGCAGATTGCAAAGGCACTGTTTGAGTCTTTGGTGCAAGTGGTGTGCCTACCGGTGCTTCATTTATAAGCCTGTCTCTTGAATTTGTTTCGCCAGACTTTGGGATAAATAATGCTGAAGTAAGGCAAAGTATGCCAATAATACCTGCAAATACCCATGTGCCCTTTTCCAGTATGTCTGTTGTTTGTTTTACACCCATTAATTGATTGCCGAAGCCACCTAAAGAAGAAGTAAGGCCGCCGCCTTTAGGGTTTTGAATCAAAATAATTACTCCAAGAATGATGGAGGCGAGAATGATAATAGTACCGAATACGAATAGCATTATTGTTGTTTTAGACTTTCAATTTTGGCTGCAAAGTAAGCGCTTTTGGCGGGATAAATCAAACTTAATTTTTCGAAAATTTCTACGGCTTTATCAGCCTTTCCCTGTTGCACAAGCACTTCTGCCATTGCTTCTGTTATTATTTCCGCATCAGAATTAGACCTTTCTGCCTCTGATTGTACTAATTGTTCAAATCCTTCATTTTGGATGGCCAGTTTAGAGGGATGAATTTTTTTCATCACCTTCAGCCATGCAGTAAAGCTTTTTAACTGTTTGCCTAACTTGTCGTTTGAAACGGGTTCTTCAGTAATCTTAATGCCCTGGCTTGCAAAGTAATCTGTGGTATGAAGTGGCTCAAATATGAGGGCATTGTCAGAAATCTCAATGAGGGCGGGGCTTTCATTGGTGGCTCCTACTTCCAATTTTTCAACTTCCTCGGAGGCGTGTTGTGGCATTTCTGCTTCCTTAAAATCATGATTGAGAAGAGGGGGCTGGGGCTCTTCATCAATATTTTCATTTATGCTTTCACTTTGTTGTACTTCTTTCACCCCTGCATCAGGCAAGGTAGTATGGTTAGGTGCATCTTTTTCCGGAATCGAAATGGCGTAGTGCCCAGAGTTGACATCTTGACGCTGAGCCATCCAATCGTCTATCAAAAAATTTACCCATCGGGTATTATTAAAATACAGGAAACTGTTATCGTTGAAACTTAATCTATTTTCAGTTCCATGCTGATAACTTCGATATAATAACAACAGCCTTGTATAGGCGCTTTCCGGAAATCTGTTCAGAATATTTTCCAATTCAGCTTTTTCAGGAAAATTTTGAGGAGGGGTTATATTTAAAGTTGATTGAGTCATTACCAGTTTGAAAAAATACGGGTGAAAATTGCCTCTATTATATTTTTAGTTACCTTATCGCCAAGATCAGATTCTGCCTGAGTTAAGGTTTTATTAGCATTAAAGTCGTAATTGTTGGTAAAGTCGGCCTCGAAATTTTGTTTCGGGTCCACATTATTCTTAAAGATAAGATGAAATGTTACATTTAGCCGGTTAGTACCTGCTGCCTGATTGGCTACACCACTTGTAGTAACGCTATAGTCGGATAGATAACCGCTAATATCATAGTTGGCATCATCATCATTTACTTGTCTCAATCTAGTCTGACTGATTATTTTTTGCTTTAAATCTTCTGTAAGTTTGGGAGTTACCTGAGGGTTTACATACCGCGCTTTATTCTGAAAATAATTTACTCTAAATGTTTTAATGTCAGCAGGGATAGGCGACACATCTTTTGTAGAATACTTACATGTAGCAAAGCAGCAAGTACAAACTACCAATCCTAATAACAAATAATGTTTTATTCTTTTTATTAAAGTCATTAATTCTTTTTATAAATTATTAGCTCCAGATCCTATTCATTAATATTATACTCCTTGAGTTTCCTGTATAAAGTTCTTTCACTAATTCCAAGATCACTTGAGGCATCTTTTCTTTTTCCCCTATGTTTTTTTAGCGCCTTTACTATCAGGTCTTTTTCTGCATCCATGATGCTTAGAGATTCTTCTACTTCTTGGTGATCATTAATTTCATTTTCGTGCTCGCTCCTGTGATTATTCCCATTATTATTCCAAACTACTGGCTGTGTAGATGGTAGTGTATTTTGATATACCTCCTGCATTACTGGTTCAGTTTGATAATGGTTCAGATTATTCAGGCTTGCCGGATTTTGAATCGCTTCAAATAGTAGTCGCTTTAAGTCAGTCACATCTTTTTTTACATCAAAGAAAAGTTTGTATAAAATTTCTCTTTCGTTGGCAAACTCTGTTTGTACTCCTTCTTTAAAACCGGATGAGGCAAGTACAGGAAGCCTGCTTCTTGAATTGTCTGGTAAATATTTTATCAACTCTTCACTTGTAACCTCTTTGCCGCGCGATAATACAGAAAGTTGCTCAGCCATATTTTTCAATTGCCTTACATTACCTGGCCATGAATAATTGATCAGCATATTTTTAGCTGCCTCATTCAATTGTACAGGTGGAGATTTATAACGGTCTGCGAAATCTGCTGCAAACTTTCTGAATAATAAAATAATATCCTCTTTTCTATCGCGTAATGCAGGTACGCGGATAGGTACCGTATTGAGCCTATAATATAGGTCTTCCCTGAATTTCCCATTATGAATGTATTCCAGCAAATCTTTATTGGTTGCAGCAATTACCCTTACGTCAGTCTTTTGAACTTTTGATGAACCCACGCGTATATATTCACCTGTTTCCAGCACTCGCAGCAGGCGTGCCTGAGTGCCAAGGGGCATTTCGCCTATTTCGTCCAAGAAAATGGTGCCTCCATTTACAGTTTCAAAGTACCCTTTTCGGCCATCTACTGCTCCTGTAAATGATCCTTTTTCATGCCCAAATAATTCAGAGTCTATGGTGCCTTCTGGTATAGCACCACAATTGACTGCAATAAAAGGGTTGTGTTTTCTGGCAGATAGTGAATGAATGATTTGAGAAAAAACTTCTTTTCCGACACCACTTTCACCACTTATTAATACGCTCAGGTCTGTATTAGCAACCTGAATAGCTACATCTAAGGCATAGCTTAAGCCGGGCGAGGAGCCAATTATTCCAAACCTGTTTCGTATTGATTGCTGATCCATTTATAATAAATATTTTATTTTTTTAATTAGGTACTTTGTCAATTTTTTATAGCTGCTATAATTTTTCCATTGGTAAATAAACATTTTGGAATTTACCTAATATTGAGATTTATTTAGTCAAGAACATATACTTCCAAGAAGTGTTCCGCCCGTACAGCGATCAATTAATACCTGCACATAATCGCCTTTTTTGAATGCCCCTTCTTTTGGAAAAATTACCATTTTATTCTGGTCATTTCTGCCTGCCCAATCTTTTTCACTTTTTTTAGAATCGCCTTCTATTAGTACCGTTGCTATTTTACCTACTTCTTTTTGCATACTTTTTAAAGAGTGTACTCGATGAATATCTACAATTTCTTGTAGTCTTCTCTTTTTTATCTCTAATGTTACGTCATCTTTAAAGCGCCTATCGGCCAGAGTGCCGGGCCTGTTAGAATAATAATACATATAGGCAAGGTCAAATTCACAATACTCGAAGAGGGAAAGAGTATCCTGGTGGTCTTCTTCTGTTTCAGAACAGAAACCCGAAATCGTATCAGTGCTTAAGCCGCAGCCGGGCAGTATTTCCCTTATGCGGTCCACCTTTGCCAAATACCATTCACGTGTGTAAGTGCGGTTCATCATTTGTAAAATGCGTGTGCTGCCGCTCTGCACGGGTAAATGTATGTTCTTACAAATGTTGTCATATTTTTTTATGGTAAATAAAACATCATCATTAATGTCTTTGGGATGCGATGTGCTAAAGCGCACCCTAAGCAACGGAGATATTTGAGCTACCATTTCCATAAGTTGGGCGAACGACACTACCTTTTTATGATCTGGGTCTATCCATTGATAGCTATCTACATTTTGTCCCAATAAGGTTACTTCTCTATATCCATCATTGAATAATTGCGTACATTCTGAAATTACAGAGTGAGCATCGCGGCTGCGCTCTCTGCCACGGGTAAAAGGTACTACACAAAATGAGCACATATTATTGCAACCACGCATAATGCTTACAAAAGCAGTAACCCCATTGCTGTTTAGCCTGATTGGTGAAATATCACTATAAGTTTCTTCACGGCTTAATAATACATTTACTCCTTTTTGACCGCTTTCGGCTTCTTCTATTAAATGGGGTAAAGTTCTATACGCGTCTGGCCCAATTACCAGATCCACTAATTTTTCTTCCTCTATCAATTTTGATTTCAGTCGCTCAGCCATACAGCCGAGTACGCCTACCAGCACTGATGGATTGTATCGCTTCACTTTCTTGAATTGAGTAAGGCGCTGCCTGATGGTCTCTTCAGCTTTCTCTCTTATTGAACAAGTGTTTACAAATATCAGGTCGGCTTCCTCAAAGTGTGTAGTTATTCCATAGCCATTATTTTTTAATATGGAAGCCACCACTTCGCTATCTGCAAAGTTCATTGCACATCCATAACTCTCTATATAAAATTTTTTTGAGAAAGGAATTAAGTCCGTTTCTAATGAGGCAAAAGCTTCGCCCTGCCTACTTTCATCGTGTGTTTTATCTATTGCCAAATCCAACATGAATAACCATTTTTTAAGGAGAGCAAAGATAATAAAATATGAATAGCGACAGTATGGCAGAAAGTTAATAAATGAAACGTATTGCCACCATTTCTAATAATAAACCTGCTTTGTTAGATTAAATTTTGCTAAAGGAGGTAATTCGGCTTGCAAGCCAACTTTCCTTCACAGGAATTATCCATTTATGAAGTAATTCTTTTTTTGTTAGAATTGTATTATTGAAATAAAAAGTATCTCCGTTGATGTATTCTTCTTCAATAGCTGTATTTACATCATCAAGTGAAATAATCTGAATTCTTTCCTTGACTATAAACGCCAACTGGCTGCGGTCAAAAAATTCAGTATTAAAATCTTTGCCTAAATTTTTGATGTATTTTATAGAGAAGTCGGTACTGCATCCGCCCACTTGAGTGAGGGTTTCATCGGCCATCAAAACAATAAATCTTCCAAATAAAAGCTGAGCAAAATCTCTCACTTTTTCGCCATGGCTGTGCCAGGTATTTCTGAAGGAAACCAACAACTCTTCAATTTGTAAAATCTCATCTGGGCTAAACTCTCTGCTGCTTTGATAAATCCAAACCCGTGAAGATTCTGGAAAATCAGATGGGATGTGAGATTTGTAAATTGTATTCATACAGCAAAATTAAAAAAGAATCTAAAAAAGTATTCACAAATTGGGAATTTTTACCCCAAATTTTTAAATAATTTTTATTCCAATTTTTTTTTATGCAGTCATAAAGAAAAACAAAATGAAGCAGGTAAAAGGTTATGCCCTGTAGCAATATGAAAATTACTTAGCCTGACCCAATCTTTTCAGATACATTACATGAGAATAAATAGCGCTGGTCATTCTTGGATATTCAATGTAGGTAATACCATATTCAACGCAAGTGCTCTTTATTATCTTACTTATAGCCGGATAGTGTACATGGGATATTCGAGGAAAAAGATGGTGTTCTATCTGAAAATTCAATCCACCTACAAGCCACGAAATCACCTTATTGCCTGTTGCGAAATTTGCTGTTGTATTTATTTGATGAATCGCCCATTCGTTTTCTATTTTATTGGTAACGATATTGGGTAAAGGGAAATCTGTGTGCTCAACTGTATGCGCTAGTTGAAATACTATACTAATTACAAAACCAGTGATCATGGTTATTATTAGGAACCCTATAATCCAGGTTTTAAACCCAAGCAGCCAGATTGGTAGCGCCACAAAAGCAAATGCATAAAGCACTTTGGCGGCCCAGAAAGAGATGTGCTCTTGTAGGGTCATTTTTCTGATAGCGACAGGCCCAATTTTCTTTTTAAAATACTTTTGGTAATCTGTCATAAATATCCAGATCAGGTGAAGAAGGGTATAAAGAAACCAGAAATAATAATGCTGAAATTTATGCAACCTCATTTTCTTTTGAGTCGTTGCAAACCTTAGCCATGGCCTTGCTTCGATATCATCATCTACACCATCAATATTTGTATAGGTGTGATGAATGATATTGTGTTTCATATTCCACATGATTGCACTTGCACCCAAAAAGTTAAGTGAAAAACCCGCCATCTTATTGAGGACTTTATGCTTACTGAAACTTCCATGTGCACCATCGTGCATTACATTAAAGCCGATAGCAGCGGTAAGAAACCCAAACAAAACACATTCAGGTATCGCAATCCAGATGGAGGGTGTAAAAAATAATAGGTGGATGTAAATAAAAACATAACTAACACATAAAAGTGCTGCTTTAAAAAGCAAAGAAAAATTGCCTGTCATGGGGCGTTTTCTGTCGGCAAAGTATAGATTTACTCTATTTTTAAGGGTAGTGTGAAAATCGCCTTTGCCTTGCATGAATTTAGGAGTAGTCATTTGTTTTTTTTATTATTTTAAGTGGTGTGTTTTACCAGCAAATCAAAATTATTAATACCCACAATCTTCGCAGAAATATAACCCTCAGCACTCTTCACGCCTATTTGTTTACCAAATTCTTCTGATCTGCTAATCACGTTATTTAAAAATTGTGGTGAGGAAATATATGTTTGTGGTTCACCCGATTTATAATCTTTATTAAAAAACTGGCTTTTGTAGCATTTAATGGCTTCAATTTTTTCCTCAATCACATCTGAAATATCTACTACAAAATTTGGTTCTAAGTATTGATCCTGTATGTAATTAAAAACATAAGCCGGGCGCCACGCTTCCTGATTTTTCCCTTCATAATCTGTCTCAATCTTTTGCAGGCCTGATAAAAATGCTGAAACTCTTACAAGTTCTGCAGCTCTTCCATGATCAGGATGGCGGTCAGAGGGAGCATTGCATAATACAATCTCTGGCCGGTATTTTCGAAGCACCCTGATAATTTTCATCTGGGATTCCTCGTCATTTTTAAAAAAGCCATCTCTCATCTGCAGATTTTCTCTATAGCTAACCTTTAGTACTTTAGCGGCATCTTCTGCCTCTAATATTCGAGTCTCTGCTGAACCTCTTGTACCTAACTCACCTCTTGTCAGATCTACTATGGCAGTTCGCTTTCCTCTTCTTTGTTCCGATAGTAATGTTCCTGCGCAACTTAGCTCTATATCATCAGGATGAACCCCCAATGCAAGAATATCTACTTTATAATCTCTCAATTTTCTTAGACAATTAGTTACTTTAAAAATAAAGTGGCTGTAAAGGTAATCTATAATTGAAAGAAGAATATACCAAATAAGGAAAATTAACTAATTTGGAAATCTGAAGAAAGAAATACAGGCTATAGAAATGGATATTATAATTCGAAGAAAAAAATCAGGTGCAGATTTACTTCCATCCGGGGCGAAGTGGTTCAAGGTAATTATTTAACTGGGGTATCCATACATTCGCCTTACTTCGTGCACTATAGATTCCATCTCGGCATCTTTACCATAGGCATCGTAGGGTTGCTTAAGATCACTGCCAAAAAAGAAAGCCACAGTTTGCCATAGCCTTGCTGTAAAACCTCCTTTTAGTTCTTTTAATATTTCATAACAATTGGTGCCGCCTGTTTGTCTGTTGATGAGTTTCATCAAAACCTTGCCCTGATAAACGGATAAGTTTTTAAGTGGATCAGAAAATTCTTTTTTAAGTTCTTTTTCTCTGCTGTTAATATATTTTGTAACTGCCTTTTTATCGGGGTTGTTGGCAATGTGATTTTCGATATCATTAAATACGTTGGCCGCTTTTAAGGCATAAGGATAGGTTACATACACTGCATTTCGGAGGCGTGTCCACTCTGGTTTGCTTCTTCTGGGCCATACATATACACCTGCAAGCATCTTGGCCTCCAGGGTATCACCATTATAAACTACAGCATTGGTAAGCAGGGTGTCATAAATATTTTGTGGAGTAGCCTTCTGGGCATTTGCATTTAAACATAAAAACACAAGTGCTAAAGGCAGAAAAAATCTAATGTTATAACAGGTACGCATTACAACATAAATTTATAAACAATTTTAAATATTATCTAATGAAGTCAAAAAAAATTACACTTTAACATTAAATAGCATGAAAGAGCCTATGCATTTGCAAATAAAAATAAATAGGTAAGAGCTAAAATTACAAAACAAATAGAAAGTATTGCCATCCATTTAGCTGCTTTGGCCCTTTGTAAGAGTGATACCAGAAAACCGGCTGCCATAATAATAAGCCCCGCCCAAACAAGATTGATATAAGGGAAAACGTAGGCTTTCAGTGTGATAAAATCGGTTAGTTTTTTACTTTCTTTAATGCCTATTTTAAATTTGTTGCCCTGTGCTATGCCGGCAAATTGCAGGTAAACGTTTTGTGTAATGATGGTGTCGTTCAAAAAATCTATCTGATGATTTTGAATTTTCAATGCAGGATTGGCTTTATAACTGGTGCCTTCCTTACTATAAAGTGTAATATCTGCTGCCAGAGCGGTGTCTGTTGGCTGAAATTGATAACGTTCATTATTAGGGTTTTTTTGAATTCCGTTCAGCACAATGTATCCCTTGTCAAAAAATACTGAATCACCTACGCTTAATTCATGTATTTTGAAGGATGCGGTATCTGCATCTTTATTAGGTACCGAAATGGTAGAAACATAGGTAAATACATCATGCGAAAGGTAATGGCGTGTGTCAGGGTTTGAACTCAAATTATTATCCTTCATACGGTAGCTATCTGGCGATAGTATAAAGTTTTCGAGCACCTTACCGGTAGCGCTGTCCTTATTTACAAAGTGTAATGAATAAAAAGTTCTATTATTTTCTTTAGGCGAAGCGGAATCTTTGAGATAGGTAACAGTGTATTTTCCTAATGGAGTAGGAATACCTTTTATTAAGGTAAGGTTCTCCATCGGGTTCTCAGTACTTCGACCGGTAGGGTCCTTATCAAATGGTATGAATACTCCTGTCTTGCTATTGTCGCTTATTACCTCTTTATTGCCGGAAGATATGAGCATACCTGCAATCATCATTGTAAACCCAAGGTGTGCAATGGCAGCTCCAGAAGCTTTTAAATTCCCTTTTAAAACTGTTTTGATATAAAATGCATTCGCAACAACAGAGAATATAGTAGCAAATAGTGCCAGATAGATGGCTGCTAAAAAACCATAACCTTTTTTAAAATACTCTATAGGATAAAATAGTGCGATTAAAGTAATCAAAAAGATACTTATACCTAATGGCCATCCAAGTTTGGAAAGAATATACTTTTTTCCTGTTTTTTTATATTTAAAATATTGAATAGCGCCTGTAAGTAGCCCAATAATAATGGCTACCAGTACCAATACTTTATTGTAAGTGAATTCTCTATCTTGAGGGTCGGCAAGGTTGCTGCCAAAAATTTTATTGTAAACGGGTAGTGAGGTTACAGAAATTATAAAAATAGCAGAGAGAAATAATATCAACGCACCAATAAACATCCAGAATTCTCTTGAGGAAATATTTTCTTCCTTTTCCAACGAAGGTATTTTGCTATAATTCTTAAAAAACATAAATAACACAGGTACGGTAATGCCCAAAACATAAATGCCAATGAGTACATTCATGGCCATGCCAGCCTCGGTAAACGAGTGTACTGAGGTGTCGCCTAATATACCCGTACGCGTAAGAAAAGTGGAATATAAAACAAAGAGATAGGTAAGAATGGTAAATAAATAGGCAGCTCTTAATGCATTACCGGTGGATTTATAAATTGCCATGCAATGTAATCCGGCTACCAAAATAATCCAAGGTACCAGTGAGGCGTTTTCTACAGGATCCCACGCCCAATAGCCACCAAATGAAAGTGATTCATAAGCCCATTTACCACCCATCATAATACCTGTGCCTAATACGAGGCCACTGAATAGTACCCAAGGTAGTACAGGCTTAATCCAACTACCCCAATCCTTACTACGCAAGGAGGAGTAGGCGAAACCTACAGGAATAATCGTACTTGCAAATCCTAAAAATAAAACGGGGGGGTGTATCACCATCCAATAATTTCTCAGAAGTACATTGAGCCCAACACCATCCTTTATCAAATCCAGATAATTCGACTGTGAGAAAATAGGGCCTGCAAGTTCATTTCGTGTAAGCATGAAGGGGTTGCTGCCAATACGGGTACCCGAAAAATAGATACCTAAAAGCATGAGGATAAGAAAAAATTGTGCAACATTCACCACAGTCATTACTGCGGCTTCTCTCTTCTTTGCTGTAAAAATAACGATGCTTCCAAGAACGCAATGCCAGATTGACCATAATAAAAAACTACCCTCTTGGCCTTCCCAAATACAAGCCAGCAGGTACTTGGGCTCTAATTCTTTTGAAGAATGCTTATAAGAATACAGATATTCAAAATAATGCTGAGAGCATATAAAATATACAAATGCAAAAACAGTAAGAAGAGATAGAAATTCTATAACAAAAATGCTTCTGGCTAAATGAAGCCACTTCTTTTTTTCAATATCAGATTTTACAGCGCTGGCCTTGAAAAAGGATATTGCTGAAATAATAGAAGCTACAAAAGCAAGTAATACAAAAAAGTGTCCTATCTGGCCGGGTAGCAGGTGTTCGTTCTCATAAGTCATGGCCGGTTCTTAATATTGGGTAACGGTTTTTTCCAATTCCTTTTTATCATCTTTATATTTTGAAGGGCATTTTAAAAGTATATTATCACACTCAAAAACATTGCCTTCCATTTTACCTTTTAAAACTACTCGCTCGCTCTGCTCTAATTCTGCTGGTTTAGTATTTCTGTAAATCACCTGTGTACTGCCACCAAGGCTATCTACAGCATAAAACGATAGGTAATTGGGATCCTTTATGGCATCGTATTGAATGGGCTTTGATTTGTCCAGTTTAGCTATCATGTGCACATACTTGCCTTGTTTCTCTTTTGCAGTAGCAATGGTATCATAAGTGGAAAAATCAACTGAATACATGAGTAAAGCACCAATAGCCGCTGCAATACCAATTAGAATTAAGATGCTGGAAGTTTTCATTTTGAAATTTTTGCAAGTGCAAATTTAGGCAAAAAAGAGCATCTATTGGCCGGCCTTCTTGTATGATCTATATCATTGGCCGTTGATATTCAATAATTCGTTGTTTAATGGAAATAATAAAAGTATGCTACATTGAATATTATAGGGCAATATTTTAATCAGAGTAGTGATGAATAGACTTTATAGAAGCGCCATAAGCAGGATCGTCTATTTTCCTTTGTACTATTTCTGATACGCTTAAAAGGCTCTTGAACTATTTTGTCACCAACTTATAGCCACTACACTACGGGGATGTAATTACAGTTTTCAATCTCACTGCTGATTTTTCAATAATATTATTTCACTTGTATAATATTAATTTACTTGTATCTCATCAGCAAAGAGCCACGCTGCATTTCCAGCTCCGGCAGATCCTTGAGGTATTATACCGGCATTTTTGGCAATAACTTTTATCCATCGGGTTATTCCTTTTGCAGAAAGATCAATTTTTCTGATCCCAAAATCTACTGTTGGGTTTAATTTTTTTTCTTGTTGCAACACAAAGTTTTTCCCATCAGTAGAAAAATACACCTGCACTTCTTTGGGTAAATAAATCCAACTTCCTTTTTGATCCAAGGTGTAAAGGCTTACCTCATTAATAGAATCTATTTTTCCTAAATCAATTACGGCCTCAAGGTCTTTACCCGCAAAACCAAGCCATTCTGTGGACTCCGTAAGCCCCTTAGAAGTTACAATTCCATTTACCAAAGTAAATGCGCCGGATCCTGCATACTGCCCAGAAGGTGGATTGATTAAATAAATCTTTTTTCCCGTGGCTTTGTTAAATGAAAAATTCTTCTGTACCTCATTACTTTGTTTGCCATTTGTTTTCATAAAGGCCCTGATAGTTGATGATTGGGTTATGGCTATAGGCTGTTTGTATTCTTCCCAGTTTGTACTTTTTTGAAATTGGTAAAAGAATGTAGCGCCATTAAAAGCTGAAGATAATTTTAAGTAGATACCAGTAGAATCTTCGCCTGGAATGATTGCGCTCTGCATATCATAATAAGCGTTGCTGTAGTTCGCTTTCCATAAATCGTACCGTTGATAAATATCGGGTAAATCAGTTGAAAATCGCTTCCAGTCTTTACGTTCTTTGGGTGACCAAAGCACCTCGCTCAAAGCACTCATGCGTGGAAAGATGGTGTACTCAACTTTTGATGGATATTTAATATATTCTGTCCATACGTTGGCTTGTGCTCCTAATATATAAGCGGCTTCCTTAGGTGTTAGTTTCTCTGGTATAGGCTCATAATTGTAAACTTTTTCAAGCGGAAGGAAGCCGCCAATGGTCACACTGTCTTCGTTTTTACTTTGCGAATGGTCAAAATAAACGTACGCACCCGGGGTCATTATTACATTATGGTGTTGTTGTGCAGCAGTAATTCCACCGCCCTCGCCAGTCCAGCTCATTACTGTAGCATTGGGTGCCAGTCCGCCTTCAAGAATTTCATCCCATCCTATAATGCTTCTTCCTTTGCTATTGATATA
This sequence comes from Bacteroidota bacterium, assembly GCA_018268075.1. Classification (GTDB taxonomy): domain Bacteria; phylum Bacteroidota; class Bacteroidia; order Chitinophagales; family Chitinophagaceae; genus Ginsengibacter. The sequence goes on from JAFDXH010000035.1 coordinate 22,047, forward strand.
TTTCTCCATTTTTTCTATAAAATAACTTTGTAACCCATGTTCATCTTTCAGTCCTTTTTCTTTTATTAATTTTTGGCAAAAGGCAGATCTTTTCCAAGATTCTTTGGGGCATTCATCACCTCCTATATGGATGTACTTGGAGGGGAAGAGCGCTATTACCTCATCGAGCACATTTTCTAAAAAATGAAAAGTATAGTCGCTTGGGCAAAATACGTCTTCAAATACGCCCCATGTTTGTTGTACCTGCTTTCCAACACGGCTGCCTGCCCATGGAGTTTGAGGCAAAATTTGAGTGCTTTCTTCGGGGAAACAACTAAGCTGAGGATATGCAGCAATGGCAGCAGAGGCGTGGCCGGGCATTTCTATTTCCGGAATTACATTAATAAATCTTTTGGCTGCATAACCTAATACCTCTCTTATTTGATCTTGGGTATAAAACCCGCCATAATGAAGGCTGTCATTTGAGGTTCCGGGATATCGCCCTACAATCGTTCCGTTTCTAAACCCGCCTACTTTAGTGAGTAGCGGATATTTTTTTATTTCTATACGCCATCCCTGATCATCTGTTAGATGCCAGTGAAAATTATTAAATTTTAAATAGGAGAGATAATCAATATATTTTTTTATAAAATCAATATTGAAAAAATGACGGCTTACATCCAGGTGCATGCCGCGGTAAGCAAATCGGGGAAAATCAATAATTGATACTGCCGGGATTGTATAACTTGCTGAGCTTATTTTTTGTGAAGGCAATAATTGTAAAAATGTCTGCAATCCATAAAATAGCGCTGTATCATTTATGCCACTTATAACTATTTTTTTGCTGTCTGATTCTAAGTGATATTCGTTTGGGTGCGCATCCTTGAGTTTTGTTTTATAAAACCGGATATAGTTCCCATCTGTTATTTTAGATTTGATAGGAATTGTAAAGCCATATAATTGTTTTAGATATATATTGGCCAGACTTACAAGTTGATTGGTATTCTTGTCTTCCAAAAAATAACTGCTTTTGTTAAGTGTAAAACTTCCTTCATTTATACTAACGGAGGCAGGATAGGGTACCACATTTATTTTGGATTGAGAATAAGAAGCACTGTTAAAAATTATTAAGAAAAAAAAGCAGAAAACAAATAATTTCATCGTGGTAGTTTTTATGTTGCCGAAGATAGAGTTTTTATCCATTTTGTCTCATAAAAAATAAGATAATTTGTATTAGAACTATTTATTAGAAAGGGGTTGGGCTGCAAGCTTGAAAAATAAAAGTGGAGCATATCTTCTTGAATTAGGGAATGGAGTTGCTTCAAATAGTCGCATTGTCGTACTGCTTGTGGGTATCTCCACCAACCGACGATAATTTGAACTGCACCCATAAGTTCTATTTTGAACCCCAATAGAATAATCGGTGTAATTTTGAGTTATTACAAACTTTATTCTGAAAATATTTTCTAATGCCACATTATCAAAAAGTAGGGAATATACCTCCCAAGCGCCATACACAATTTCGTCGCCCGGATGGCCAGCTTTATTCAGAACAATTATTTTCTACTGAAGGGTTTTCTTCAGATGCTTCTCTTTTATATCATACTCATCCGCCTACCCAAATTATAAAAACTGATAAACCCTACTCAGTAAAGCCAGAAGTAGCAGAGGAAAAAATGCTGAAGCACCGTAGTTTTCAAGGCTTTAAAATAAAGCCAGAGGATGACTATCTTAAAAGCAGAAAACCGGTATTGGTTAATAATGATTGCCACATCTCTCTTGCGGCGCCACAAAAAAGCATGGAAAATTATTTCTATAAAAATGCAGATGCGGATGAGGTAATTTTTGTACATGAAGGGAAAGGTATATTGCATACCCAATATGGCCGGCTACAGTTTGAATATGGCGATTATTTGGTAATACCTCGTGGTAGCATTTATCAGATCACATTTGAAAACGAAAGCAATAGGTTATTGATTACAGAATCGTTTAGCCCTGTCCGTTATCCTTCAAAATACCTGAGCCGTTTTGGTCAGTTATTGGAAAATAGCCCTTATTGTGAAAGGGATATTCGCGTGCCCGAAAATTTACAGACCATCAATGAGAAGGGCGATTTTTTAATTTTGACAAAGAAAAGTGGAATAATGTACCCTATTCATTACTTGCATCATCCATTTGATGTGGTAGGCTGGGATGGGTGCTGTTATCCTTTTGTGTTTTCCATACATGATTTTGAACCAATCACTGGCCGCGTGCATCAGCCGCCGCCGGTTCACCTCACCTTTGAGGCGCACAATTTTGTAATTTGTTCTTTTGTGCCTCGCCTGTACGATTACCATCCAGATGCGATACCGGCACCCTACAATCATAGTAATATTGATAGCGATGAGATGCTGTATTATGTAGATGGCGATTTTATGAGCAGAAAGCATGTAACTCGTGGTATGATTACCTTACATCCGGGCGGCATACCGCATGGGCCGCATCCGGGCGCTGTAGAAAAAAGCATTGGCATGAAGGAAACAAAAGAACTTGCTGTGATGATAGATACATTTCATCCATTGCAACTTACAAAAGAGGCCTTAGAGATAGAAGATGAAAATTATGTAATGAGCTGGGCAGAGTAAGTGTTGCACTTACTACTTGAACTTAAGTTTGCTATTTCAAAAAGAGGTAGAAAGTTATTCAGCAGGTTTTCCGTAAATGGGAAATAAGCCGATTTTTTTTGGTGGAACTTTGCGCTTTATTTATTTTAATTATCTGTTATGAATAATAAAATTATAGATGCAGCGCAAGGGCATTGGCTCCTTGCAAAAATGGGGAAAAAAGTACTTCGCCCTGGTGGGAAAGCGCTTACATTAAAATTAATAAAGGCACTTTCTATAACACCAGCAGATAGTGTTATTGAATTTGCGCCTGGTATTGGGTTTACAGCTCAAAAGGTTTTAGCGAATAATCCACAGTCTTATTTGGGAGTAGAACTGAATGAGGCAGCAGCCAAAGATTTGAGAAAAATAATAAAGGGAAATTTCCGTGACATCATTGTGGGAAATGCGGCTGCCGTACCATTGGAAGATAGAGTTGCAGATAAAATATATGGTGAAGCAATGCTAACAATGCAGGCAGATCATAGAAAGGCTGCTATTATTAAAGAAGCCTATCGCCTTTTAAGAAAAGGTGGCTTATATGGCATTCATGAATTAGGATTGACGCCTGATGGTATCAGTGACAAACTAAAAGCAGAGATACAGCATGAATTAGCATTGAGTATAAAGGTGAATGCGCGGCCTCTTACTCAATCCGAGTGGATATGTTTATTGGAAAAGGAAGGGTTTCGGGTAAAAGAAATACACACCAATCCTATGATACTTTTAGAAACCAGGCGAATACTGGATGACGAAGGTTTGTTTCGCAGCCTGAAAATAGGGTACAATATATTGAGGCAGCCTCGTGCACGTAGGCGAATCAATCAGATGCGTAGTGTTTTTAATAAATATAAAAATCACATGAATGCAATTGTTATCGTGGCAGAAAAGGTTTAAAAGTCATAATTTATCTCTAATAAATGAATCGTTGATTTTGCATTTAAGCAATAAAAAAAGTTATATTATTTTACGCACCAGCCATTTAGTTATACCCAATTTATAATTCCGTATGCCATAATATTTTCACATAGCCCTTCGGCTCATTTTGTAAATAAAGATGCTATTACAATTTAGAAATAGAGCAATTCGGGTTTCCTTTTCATTCAAAAATTTTGTCTTCTCTGATTTTTCTCTTAGTTTTATTTCCTCATTTTTCATTTTAAAATAAATATATGATCAAGTTCAGCGACCTTAAAAAGGGGGATTATGTTTTAGCCGAAAATGATAATCAGGCTTGGCAGGGTGAAGTGACTGATTTCAACAATGACGAAAAGGAGGTAGAAGTAAATAATGGTATTCAGGAATTTTGGTTCACCTGCGATCAGCTTTTTCCAATTACTTTGGATGAAAAGCAATTATTAAAAATGAAGTTTACCAAAGCCGCCAATGAGGATGGCTCAATAAAATATATGAAGGGCGCATTCCGTATTCAAACGCCTCAGCAGGATAATTTTTCCAATTTTGAAATTTGGTATAAAAATGAGAAACGAATCATTCAACAACCTATCTTTCTTCATCAATTGCAGAATCATTATCTGGAAATGACTAAAGTGCATTTAACTGACGACCCTGCTTAATTATTTTAAACTGGCAGTATTTAACGTTGTCGCAATATTCACATCCTGCTTTACTACTAAATAATCAAGGTGTACTACTGTAGTATTGCTAATGAGTCCATACCCAGGTGCATAGTAGCTGTGAATATCTGAAGTGAGTGAAGATGCTGGTATAGCAGTTGAGGAAATAGTTGTTGACACATGAATTACCTGGTTGTAAGTGATGCCATTTATAGTCTTTGATATTCCTTTTTCTACAATCTTATTATTTATATCTACAGGTATTGACGCGGGAAATCCCGGAACAGCTACTGCTATTTGCTGATTCCAGCTTGAATTTACAGTAATGTTGTCTTTTAGATAAAGCCTTTCAAAAATTTGCCCTAGCCCACCAGGTATAGAATCAAATTGATAATAATCGTGGCCACTCAGCGCCAAATACTGGCTACCTCCAAATGAATAAGTATAAATATGATAGCTTTTACTATTAATACTAGTGTCTCTTGTGGTGCTTAGTATTGAATAGTCACTATTCTTAGGTGTACCAGAAGAAGTATTAACTTCATGATAGCTCCAGGTGCTTCCAGCTTTAGCATTGATATATGCACTTACTTCAGGGGTGCTGACGCCAGATTCCCCCTTTTTGCAGCCATAAATCAAGGCAGTTCCCATTATAAACAGGAAAATTTTCTTCATTTTTATATTTTTTTTTCAAACGCTTGATGGGCGGCTTTTATTTTGTCATATATGATTATATTATGTAATTTAATAAACCAAAGATGGAATTGGTTTTGCCGGTATTTTTATGATTTTGAATCAATATTAGGGCTATAAATGCAAATTGGCACAAATAATTGTTCTGTAAAGATTTTATATATATAGTTAAATCCCTTATCTTTGCGCTCCCAAAAATTATATGGCCAAGCAAGCACTCATTAAACAAGACGGAACAATCCTGGAAGCCTTATCCAACGCTATGTTCAGAGTGAAACTTGAAAACGGGCATGAGATTTTGGCAACAATTTCGGGTAAAATGAGAATGCATTACATCCGCATTTTGCCTGGGGATAAAGTGGGAGTAGAGATGAGTCCTTATGATCTTTCAAGAGGGCGCATCATTTTCAGATATAAATAACATAGTATTCACAGCTAATAAAAAAATAAAAAAATTAGTAATGAAAGTAAGGGCAGCTATAAAAAAGAGAAGTGTTGATTGCAAAATCGTACGCCGCAAGGGAAGATTATATGTAATCAATAAAAAGAATCCTCGCTTTAAACAAAGGCAAGGGTAGTAAGGAATTACAAATAAGCAATTAAAAATAAACATTAAAAATTAAAAGTACTTATGGCGCGTATTGCCGGTATTGATCTACCAAAAAATAAAAGAGGCGAAATAGGCCTTACTTATATATATGGCATTGGGCCATCTACCGCTCGTTATATACTTGATAAAGCATCTATTGATGTTAACAAGAAAGTAAACGAATGGAATGATGAAGAACAAACTGCTATCAGAAACATTATTAATGCAGAGTTTAAGACCGAAGGTGCATTGCGTTCTGAGGTACAAACAAACATTAAACGTTTGCTGGATATCGCTTGTTATCGTGGATTGAGGCACAGAAAGGGATTGCCGCTAAGAGGCCAGCGTACCCGTACCAACAGCCGTACCCGTAAAGGAAAGCGTAAAACAGTTGCCGGTAAAAAGAAGGCACCTAAGAAATAATTAATAGAAGAACTATCTGATTCATCAATCGGATAGTTCTTTTTTTATAGGGCTAAATAAACCTGAATCCTTACTAGATCTTAAAGCCCGGGGGAGGTAAAGATTCAATCTCGTAAAGCGGGATCATTTTTTAAAAGATTACCTATTAGAATTAATTATGGCAAAAGCATCCAATGCGAAAGCATCATCAAAAAAAAGAGTCGTAAAGGTAGATGCCTACGGCGACGCTCACATTGTAGCAAGTTTCAATAACATCATTATTAGTCTTACAAACAAGCAAGGGCAGGTAATAGCTTGGTCTTCTGCAGGAAAGATGGGATTCAGAGGTTCTAAAAAGAACACGCCCTATGCAGCTCAAATGGCTGCCGCAGATGCAGCTAAGGTAGCGTCAGATGCAGGTTTGAAAAGGGTAGATGTGTTTGTGAAAGGCCCCGGATCGGGCAGGGAAGGCGCTATCAGGTCTTTATCACAATCGGGTATCGAAGTAGTGATGATCAAAGATATTACTCCATTGCCACACAATGGTTGCCGCCCACCTAAGAAGAGAAGAGTTTAAGAAAAGGGTTGGAGGAATTAATCTCTGGCTTAAATATATTTTATAACCGGGTGCTTCATTAATTTTTGATTTTTAATGATGAAGTACCGACACTAAAAAATCAACTACAATTATGGCTCGATATACAGGCCCCAAAACAAAGATCTCCAGAATTTTTGGAGAACCTATTACCGGAAATGGTAAATGGCTTACTAAAAATAGTAACCCGCCGGGTATGCATGGTGCAGCCCGTAAGCGTAAAAGCCTTGGCGAATACGCACTTCAACTTCGTGAAAAACAAAAGGCAAAATATACTTATGGCCTTTTGGAGAAACAATTTCGTAATACATTTAATGAAGCCTCAAGGCGCAGTGGCGTTACAGGTGAGCTTTTGATCAAATTATTGGAAGCGCGGCTTGATAATACTGTTTTCCGCATGGGTATTGCACCTAGCCGTCAGGCAGCCAGGCAATTGGTTTCCCATAAGCACATTACTGTAAATGGTGAAATTGTGAATATTCCTTCATATTCTTTAAAACCAGGCGATGTAATCGGATTAAAGGAGAAGACTGCTCATAATACATCTATTACTGAGACCTTGAGGCCTAAAAATCCAAAATTCAATTGGATTGACTGGAATGAAACATCTATGAAAGGAACTTTTATCGCTTACCCAGAACGCGAGAGTGTTCCTGAAAATATTAAGGAATCACTTATCGTGGAATTGTATAGCAAGTAAGAGCGATTATTCATAATTGAAAACCCAATCATTAAACAAAATCAAAATAAAATAAAATGGCCATATTAAATTTTGTAAAACCCGATAAAATTGTATTGCAGAAAAGCACAGACTTTGAAGCTCAATTCGAATTTCGTCCATTGGAACCAGGCTATGGTGTTACTATTGGAAATGCTTTGCGCAGGGTATTGCTTAATTCACTGGAAGGATATGCTATTATAGGCATCAGTATTGCCGGAGCTGATCATGAATTTGCAACTATAAAGGGCATTACAGAAGATGTTACAGAAATCATTCTTAATCTTAAGCAGGTTCGTTTCAAAAAGAAAACTGATCAGGATTCTGGTACTGAAAAAATTAATCTTTCTATAAAAAATAAAACAGAATTCACCGCAGGTATGATTGGCGAAGCTTCACCATCTTACGAAGTAATGAATCCTGAATTGCTAATTTGCACCATGGACTCATCTGCAAAATTAGATATCGAAATCACTATTTCTAAAGGCCGTGGTTATGTACCTGCAGAAGAAAATAAAGAAAAGAATTCTCATTTTGGTTACATACCTGTAGATGCTATTTACACTCCAATCAAGAATGTAAAATATAGTATCGAAAATACAAGGGTGGAGCAAAGAACTGATTTTGAAAAATTGGTAATGGATGTAGTTACAGACGGTACTATCCATCCGGAAGAAGCTGTAAAGCAGGCTTCAAGAATTCTGATTCAGCACCTTATGATCATTACTGATGAAAATATCACTTTTGATAATAAGGAAGAGAAGAAGGAAGACCTAGTAGATGAGCAAACATTGCAGCTTCGCAAAGTGTTGAAAACACCTTTGGAAGATCTTGATCTTTCAGTAAGGGCATTCAATTGTCTTAAAGCAGCAAAAATTAATTCATTAAGTGAGTTGGTTCAGTATGAGCAGGAAGATCTAATGAAATTCAGGAATTTTGGCCAGAAGTCATTGAGCGAAATTGAGCAGGTACTGAATGAAAGAGGCCTGGGCTTTGGAATGGATCTGAGCAAGATAAAATTAGAAGAAGAATAAATATTGAAAGTAATCAGCTAATCAATAATAATTAATTACATAACGCCCTGTAATTCCTGACACGGTATAGGGTTTTAAAAATAAACAGTCATGCGTCACGGAGATAAAATAAAAAATTTAAGTAGAACAGCAAGTCACAGAAAGGCACTTTTAAATAACCTTTCATGTCAGCTTATAGAGCACAAGAAAATAGTAACAACTCTGGCAAAAGCAAAAGCACTGCGCACTTTTGTAGAACCTTTAATTACTAAAGCAAAGGAAAATACAACACATCGCCGCAGGTTGGTATTTAGCCAACTTCAGGATAAAGTAGCAGTAAAGGAACTTTTTGATGTGATTAGCCCTAAGATTGCATCGCGCCCCGGTGGATACACAAGAGTGATAAAACTCGGCACCAGAGCTGGTGATAATGCTGAACTGGCAATGATAGAACTGGTGGATTACAATGAGATATATGGTAATGGAATAGGCGAGGCAGAAAGCGCTAAAAAGAAAACACGTAGGGCCGGAAAAAGTAAAAAAGTTTCAGAAACTACTGAAACAAGTGCAAAAACTGATGGTGAACACTCAGAAGAACCAGTTGCAAAAAAAGTATCTTCAAAGGCTGAATCAAAACAGTCAGATGCAGATGATTTGACAAAGATTGAAGGCATTGGCCCAAAATCTGCTGAGGTATTCCATAATAATGGTATTACTACTTTTGTACAACTGTCAAAATTAAGTGGCGAAGAATTGAAAGAAATGCTGGAAAAATCAGGTGGCCACTTTAATGCCTTAGATACACATTCATGGCCAGAACAGGCGCAATTAGCTGCTGATGGTAATTGGGATGCATTAAAAGAATTGCAAGACAGATTAACTGCAGGAAGAGAATAAAAAAAATCATTTTATTTTAATAGGATCCCGGATTTTTCCGGGATTTTTTTTTGCACTTTGCATGACCTGTAAAAAAATAAACAATACTACCAATACCAATTTTGCATAAGTACATGAATAGTTACCTTTTTTAAATTTTCTAATCGTGCGGCAATGAACGATATTTGCGAAGCAATAATATTCAATACTTTTAATACTTATATTTTTTTGAACTCATTTGGAAAAAATTTTCGCGTGCAGATATTTGGCCAGTCACATGGCGAATATGTGGGCTGTACTATAGATGGATGCCCGGCAGGCGTACCGCTTATTATCAATGAATTTTTGCCTGATCTGGAAAGGCGTAAGCCTGGGGCTAAGGGTACTACACCGAGAAAGGAAGATGATATTCCGGAAATAATTAGTGGCGTTTTCAAAGGGCATACCAGTGGTGCACCCATTACCATTTTATTTAAAAACAACAACACGCGAAGTGAAGATTATGAAAAGAAGCAGGAAGTGCCCCGGCCGGGGCATGCAGATTTTGTAGCAAGGAAAAAATTTAATGGGTTTGAGGATTATCGTGGTGGCGGGCATTTTAGCGGCAGGCTTACGGTGGCTATAGTAGCTGCGGGAGTAGTAGCAAAAAAATGTATAGTACACAATGGACACAATGATATAAGTATAGCAGCAAACATAATTGAGATTGGTGGCGAAAGCGATCTGGATAAAGGATTGCATAAAGCTATTGACGCAAAAGATTCCATTGGTGGAATTGTATCATGTACAGTAAAAAATTTGCCTGTAGGACTTGGGGAGCCTTTTTTTAACTCAGTAGAATCTTTAATAAGCCACGCTGTTTTTTCTATCCCTGCAGTAAAGGGGATAGAGTTTGGTGCAGGTTTTTCAGCAGCAAAAATGTTTGGATCAGATCATAATGATGCCATCATTGATAAGGAGGGGAAGACTGCCACAAATAATGCAGGTGGCATTACAGGTGGCATTACCAATGGCAATGATTTGGTATTTCGCATTGTAGTAAAGCCTACAGCTTCTACCCCTAAGGAGCAACAAACCCTCAATATAGCAAGTGGAAACATAGAGCCCTTTTCTGTGAAAGGGAGGCATGATCTCTGTATCGCCTTACGAGTGCCAGTAATTCTGGAAGCTGTTACTGCTATGGTTTTAGCCGATTTATTAATGGAAGCTTAATTGGTGATTCAAATATCTTTAGTCATTCTGCTGAATAATTACGCAAACATCTGAAGCGTCTCGCAATGCAAATTCCGTAAGGCCCCAAGGTTGGCTTTTTATTATATTTAAATTGGGGTGTAGCAATTCGGGGTGGCTTTGTTTTACTTCTTTGTAAAGAGCTTCTATATTATCAGTAACTATTCTTATTTCAGGGCGATCTTTTTTAGCATATTCTTCATCCTCCACTAATTGTACGGTTACTCCGTCACGTTCTACGATTTTTAAGCTATTATCCTCATAAGAAATTTTAAACCCAAGACCATCTATAAATAAATGAAGTCCAACCTTTATGTCAGCATAAAAAAGTTTTGGAATTACCGTTACTAAAGCCATATTTTCTTTTTTTGTAAAAATAGGTATGAAATAAATCAATTTTTATTTATCAAATTGATTTCTGATTGAATCTTTAAAAATTGATTTTTAATCGAGATCGGTAATAGCGTGAAGTTCATTTACGGTACATACACATCTTCAATGAAATAGAATTCGGGGTCTGTATTCTCGGGAATATAGATTGAAAGTATATCAAATTGAATTCGCTTCCACATTGTATTTAATAAAAGATATTCCTCGGCGGCATTGATTAGATTTTCCATTTTTTTTATAGATACATCATCTTCGGGGTTGCCAAATTTTTTGGTGCGCCGGGTTTTTACTTCTATAAAATGTAATACTGATTGACTACTTGCTATGAAATCCACTTCCCAGTTGGCAAATCGCCAATTTCTTTCCAGAATATGATATCCATTATTCTTTAAATATCGGGCTGCTATATCTTCACCCATGGAGCCGGTTGTATTATGTCGCGCCATTGTAGGTGATTATTTGCAGAAGTAAAATATTTGCTTACTTTTCAAAAATAGATTGCTTGGCTTCTCTTTGTGCTATTAAAAAATAACTACCAAAAAGGAGTGCCGAAAAAATAACAGTAGCAGCAACACTCCATGGATAGAATGGTAGCCCATCTGAATAGCACATCAATAATCCATCAAAGGTTTTGGGCCTGGCAAGGCCTGCTAATGGTGAAGCACTTGCCCACACTAAAAAATTGGAAATTAAAAAATATGCAGTTGGGGCAGTAATGGATGCCAGTGCAATCTTTTTTACATTAAAGTTCTGAATGTAAAATCCAAAAACAGTGAGGCCGGCAAATAGGAGATAATTAACTACCTGGCCGCTATAGAAGCCTGGTATATTGCCTACACCATTGATGTATAATAACTGATAAAGGCAATCTGAAAAAAGCATAGATAACAGCGGGAGAACAAATGCAAATTTCTTATCCTTCACGATGGCGCCGCCAAAAATCGCCATTGCTATCTGAGGTGCAAAGCCATAGGGGCGACTTGGCATAATGCGATAAAGGGAAGCTACAATAATTAATAAAATAAAACTGCCTATTAATTGTTTGGATATTTTCATTTGTTCTTTTTTTTGCAAAAATAAGAAATTAAAAATTTTACGCTTCATCTTCCTTAAAGAGTCCATCCTTTTGCGAATTTATAGCTTCGTAGCCGATATCCGGCGGTAGTGATTTACCGCGGGCTGCTGAGGTGGCTAGTTCGTCACATAAATTATTCATTTCATTGTCTGCATGGCCTTTTACCCAATTCAAATTTATTTTATGTGTAGGAGCTAATGATGCATATTCTGTCCAAAGGTCTTTGTTTTTAATCTGCTTGGTTCCTTTTTTAAAACCGTTGCGAATCCAGTTCTTTAACCAGCCTTCCTTTATCGCTTTTACTACGTAATTGCTATCGGTAAAGATTTCTATTTGAAGACCGGTCCGTTTCAACATCTTAAGCGCTGCAATTACTGCCATTAATTCCATTCTATTATTGGTAGTAAGCCTATAGCCTTTTGAGAATTTTTTTAAATGTTTTCCCCAAATCATAACTACGCCATAGCCGCCCGGTCCGGGGTTTCCGGAAGCCGCCCCGTCAGTATATATGATTACTTTTTGCTCACTCATTTCCTGGAAATTGTTTTAGTTGAATTTTCATCAGAAGTTTACAGTCGGGCCTCAAATAAAGATTGTCTATTGTGATTATTTTTCTTTCATCAATCACCCTATCTGGCACTTTTTCTTTTTTGAAAAAATGGTAAACAAGTTTACGCATATTTTCAGGAATATAAGTCTGGTGTATTGTAATCCTATCCCCTGTAGCTATAGCAAGGCTTTTATCTATTAGTTCTGCACAGTACATTTTATTATCTGTTGCCAAGTTATATTGCCAGTCGAAAGTTATATTTTTTAATTTAAAACTGTCAAGCACATTCTTTAGAGAAGTGATCTCCTTATTTGTGAGATCATAACGATAAAGTGCACAGGATATATTCTTTTCTGGATTGAGGAAACTATCAAGCGGCTCTGATTTTATTTCATCTTTATCCAGGCTATCTGGTGAAATATTGTACACCCTGAGCGTATCATTTATTTTGAAAATGATACCGGCATGTGAAAAACTTTTGTCTTTTTCATTTATCAATTTTACCTGTTCGCTTACAAGATCATCAGTAAGGCGCACAATTAAATCACCATCTTTAGCAAGGCGTTTCAATGAATCTATTCTTAGGGCTGTAGTCTGCGATGTGGTTAATGGTTTTTGATTATTATTTTGTGAGCAGGCAGCCAAAACAAAAATGAAAAGCAGGTAAATAATCAATCGCATATAAAACAAAAATACATAAGGTGAAAATTATTTCCTCCCCAGCCTGTTGGGGGCATTGAAGAAAGTAGGGTGGCACAAAAATAAAATCGGCTATTAATTTTAATTCTATGAATTGGTATTGAGTTTGTTTTAGCCAGAATTAGGACCAATGGAATTAGAAATTGTGCTATGGGTGAATAAATGCAAGGCTATCTATACCCACCACTGTAGGATTATAATAGGTGCCTGAAGCGCCACTGCCACCTTGCAGCCCGGCATCTTCATTAAAATACCTGAATGCAAATCTGCCTTTAGGTATGCTATCTCCCGGAATGCCGGATAGCGTAATGGTATATTTTGTCCATATACTTGGGTAGCCGCCTTGGTAATTATATACTCTGTTGGCATTGATGTCTAAAAGAATCGTTGTAAAACTTCCTACTGAAAGCGAGGTTTTGCCTACATCCGGTTTCCCATCTGTGAAGTTGGCTCTTACCTGCATGCGATCGGTAGCAGCATCATAGTATAGTGCGTCATTTGTAGCACGACTGTAGAAAATGATTTTATCGCCATTGCGCAGTGGTAATTCTGGCGAAATAAGCCATGCACTGATATTGCCACCATTGCCATCCATATCAGTAAGGCAGCTTACATCGCAGCTTACAAAATCATTAGGGGTATTGTGGGCGCTATATGCAGGAAACCCAAGATAGGGGCCTACTGTAGTAAATTTTACCTGGTTGGCTGCCTCGTATCGGCCTTGCCGCCAGCCTGTTTGTCCCAGAGGAGTACTGTTATTTTTAAATACCCATCCTTTGGCTACCAAATTTCCTACAGTATCAAACTCTTCTGTAAAGGATGGATTATTGTTAGCAACAACAGGTGGAACTTCAGATTTTTTTAATTCATCCTTTGTACATGAAATTATGATTCCCATGGTAATGAATATACCAAATGAAACAAGGAAAAGAAGCTTAGATTTTTTCATAAATAATATTAAAAACAAAAATCAATTTATTCAATTAATAACCTGCACTTTTAAATGCAACAGAATCTATTCCGATACCAGATCCATTTCCATTAGACCCACCATCTACCACATAATACCGGAAGCCGAATTTTCCTTTAACCGGATTGGGTAGGGTATTAATGGTGGCCTCAAAACGAGTCCATTTAGTAGGATATGCATCAGGGTTAGGCTTGACAGTACTGCTGTACACCTGTGTAGGGTTAATAGTGAGAAGGGTAGTAGTAAACGCGCCGGCATCTGAACCCATGCCTACATTATTCAGGTCATTGGTAGTATTAATCATCAATTGCAATGAATTTCCATAATCTGTAGTGTCAACTAAAGTGGGATCAAAATAGGTTTGTGCCCGGGTATAAAAAATAATTTTATCTCCATTTTTTAAAATCAATTCGGGCGACAAAAGCCAATTACTGATGATTCCTTTTGCTGCTGAAGTAGAGGTATAATCTGTACCTATAAAGCCAGCAAAACTTCCATTGTTGCTAAACCCACTAAATAGAGGATTTATATTCCCGCCATTTTGCCAAACGCCTCCTCCTCTGGGGTTACTTACATTGATAAATTTCCAGCCACGTGAAAGCGCTGCCGAAGCAGTATCAAACTCTTCTACAAAGGATTGGTTTGCTGGTGGCGGGGGCGCCTTCAGGTAACTATCATCTTTACAAGAAAATAGGATTGCGGTACATATAATTATCGGGGCAATTATTTTTTGGAAAAAGGATATTCTCATAAATTTTGATGTAACAGCGATATACAAAATAAGGAGGTGAAATTAGGTTTTTTTTGGGAAAATCGGATTTAGAAAAACATATTTAAGTTTAGGATATTGCGATTATTTTAAAACTTTATAAATACAGCTTTCTAATAGGTCCCCCATTCTGATTAAAAAAAACTAAATGAATATATATGATACTTTTTAAAGGATTCCTCTTTTCTTTATATGGAAAGTCAGGTCGGAAATATAATCCACCATTTTACTATCTTCCTTAACATACTGATTCGATTCCTTTTCGCTAAAGGTGTTATATTTTTGCAGCATCGGCCAATAGTATTTATCAAATTGAAACTTAAACTTTGCGATATCTACTATAATGGTAGTTGCAATTTTTAAATTGTCAATCATCAAATATTCAGATTGTTTCTGAAAGGGGTCAAAAGCCTCTTTATATAAAAACAATGTAAGAGCTAACCCTTTAGCTTGATATTTTATTAGCCATTTTAATACTTCCATTTCAATATTCACATCTATCTGCTGAAATTCTTTGAAAGCTTTTTTTGAAATGTAATCCAGTTTTAAAAAATCATTTAAATCTTGAAGTGAAGCATAGGTAGAATAAAATTCACTTAGGAAGGTATAATTATTGTCAAAAATTGTCAAAGAGTTAAATAGGTTATGATGCTTTTCCATCCATTCTAAGATTGTATCTATATCCAAGATGGTATTTGACTGAGCATGAATTTCTTCAAGGGCTAATTGACAATTTTGCCTTTGAATTAAAAAATCAATACTGGGTTCAAAGTTTGCTTTTTCATCATTTTTTATATCCAGATTTATGTACTCACCTTTTTTGATGGATTTTTTGTAAATCCGGAACTCATTACACTGAAACATGTCTTTTACATCATCAGCATCCTGCAGGAAGATCATGTCTAAAAAATTTCTGGAATGAGAACCTATAAATGAATAACCTGTACAACCAGCATTAGTGCAATTTTTGGATTTACAGTAACCTCGATGTGATTCTAATTTTATATCTCCTTTTTCTTTGAATGTTTCAAATATATTATTGATTTTTTCAAGAAATATTTCTTTCGTGGTATCCTCGTATGTAAAGTCATTACTTAATAAAATATCAAGCATTCCTACATCCATTTTTTCAAAACTTTCAGTTATTAATTCTATTTTACTTTTTTTCATGCAGGCACTACTTTCCTGAGGTTTATATTAATAGTTTAAAATAATCCCTAAACCTGAAATACGCCGGTTTTAAATTCCGGAATATCTGTATTGTGTGATACAGCATTAAGGCTTTCTGAAATGATATTTCTTGTTTCTTTTGGATCTATAATAGCATCTACCCAGAGGCGTGATGCAGCATAAGTGGCATTCGTTTGACGCGCATAGCGTTCTATCATTTTTGTTAAAAGAGCTTGCTCACTTTCCTCTGTAATATCTTCCCCTTTTGCTTTCAGGCCAGCTACTTCTATTTGCAGTAATGTTTTAGCGGCTTGTTCGCCACCCATTACCGCTATTTTTGCGGTAGGCCATGCGTAAATAAATCTGGGATCGTAAGCCTTTCCGCACATGGCATAGTTGCCCGCGCCAAAGGAATTTCCTACAATGATTGTAATCTTGGGCACTACAGAGTTTGCTACTGCGTTTACCATCTTGGCCCCGTCTTTAATAATACCATTATGCTCGCTACGAGTACCCACCATAAAACCTGTAATATCCTGAAAAAAGACAAGAGGTATTTTCTTTTGATTGCAATTCATGATGAAACGTGCAGCTTTGTCGGCGCTGTCATTATATATTACTCCACCCATTTGCATTTCACCTTTTTTGTTTTTGATATTCAATCTTTGATTGGCAACAATGCCAACTGCCCACCCATCAATACGGGCATAGCCACAAATAATTGATCTTCCATATTCTTCTTTGAATTCTATAAAAGAATCTTTGTCTATGATGGTTTCAAGAAGGTGGTGCATATCATAAGGCTTTGCATTTCCTTCAGGGAAAATTTCATAAGCATTGATTACAGGTTTTGCAGGTGGCGAAGCAGTTTGCCTGTCGAAAACAGGAAAGTTTTTAGAGCCGGTTTTTTTCATGATTTTTTTAATGGCATCAAGGCATTCTTCTTCTGTACTAAATTTATAATCTGCAATACCACTGATGGCATTGTGCGTTTCTGCACCACCCAAAGTTTCTGTATCAGTATTTTCACCAATTGCAGCTTTTACCAGATAAGGGCCTGCAAGAAAAATAGATCCATGGCCTTCGCCTTCTACCATCAGCGTTTCATCGCTCATGATGGGCAGGTATGCGCCTCCCGCAACACAAGGCCCCATCACAGCAGCAATTTGAGAAATACCCATTGCACTCATTTTTGCATTATTTCTAAAGATGCGCCCAAAGTGCTCCTTGTCTGGAAATATCTCATCTTGCATGGGTAAGAATACACCTGCGCTATCTACAAGGTATATTACAGGCAATTTATTTTCCATTGCTATTTCCTGCATCCTTAAATTCTTTTTTCCTGTAATAGGAAACCATGCGCCGGCCTTTACGGTTTGATCATTAGCAAGTATTACACATTGCTTGCCGCTTACATACCCCAAGCCTGCTACGGTGCCTCCTGCGGGGCAGCCGCCATATTCTTCATACATGCCGAAACCGGCAAACAAGCCTATTTCCAGAAAATGAGAATCTTTGTCTATCAAATAGTTGATCCGTTCGCGCGGCGTCATTTTATTACGGTCCTTTTGCTTTTGGATTGCTTTTTTGCCTCCTCCTTCTTCTATTTTTGCTTGTAATTTTTTTATTTCACTCCAAGCGAGTTTATTAAAATCCTCATTTTTATTTTGTTCTATATTCATATATCATTCAGATGTAGGTCAAAACTAAAACATTTTAATTAGCTGAATTGTGAAAGAAGCGGA
This sequence comes from Bacteroidota bacterium, assembly GCA_018268075.1. Taxonomy (GTDB): domain Bacteria; phylum Bacteroidota; class Bacteroidia; order Chitinophagales; family Chitinophagaceae; genus Ginsengibacter. The sequence continues at coordinate 39,732 of JAFDXH010000035.1, forward strand.
ATGAAAAAAAATGTACCTAAATACACACTTTTTACTACTATATTTTATCAGAGGCTATGATTTTTAAATTTACGGCAACAAAATTGATAGGGAAGTACAATTGATACTTACGCGGATTAAAAACTGCTGATAAATAATTATGAAAATAATTTTCAAGAATAAAAAACCTAACCGTAGGTTTTATTATATTTTATTCGGGTTTCTTTTGGTGGCAGGCGCAGGATGGCTTGTCTGGCAAAAATATAAATATAAAATAGTAGGCGATACCTTGAAGGAGCATCTAGCGGATAAGACTAATAACCTATACAAGATAAAATATGATTCACTTTCATTTAATGAAGGTGTGGGTAATGCATACATTAGTAATATTCATATATGGGCCGATACTGCCAAGATAAAAACTATGAATAGTGACAGCCTGCCTTATATGCTTCTGGATATTAAAATAAAATCTGTACAAGTATCGGGCGTAAAAACTTTAAGCGCTTTGGCAGGAGGCAGCTTGGAAGGCGACTCTGTGGTGATTGATCAGCCTGAAATTTCTATTTATACTTTGAGGCCAGTAAACAGGCAAACAAAAATAGAAAGCGAAGCAGGTACGGTTTATAAACAAATATTGGGAAACCTTAGTCGAATAAAATTGAATTATGGATTTATAAATAATGCACAGGTGAGTGCTTTTAATTTTTTTGGAAAAGACAAAAACTTCAATATTAAAAATATTAAAATAAAACTGGACGATATACTAATTGATAGTACCCACAATCTTGATACTACCAGAACCTTATTTTGCAGACAGGCAGCATTTGTAATAGATTCATTTATCACTTTTCATAATAACAGGCCTGAGCTTACCATCAATGATATTGATTTTTCGGGCAAGCATCAATCTATTCTGTTTAATAAAATTAAATTAAATGTTTTTGGTGCCGGATCTACTGACTCAATAGAATTTATTACCGCTAAAAACCTACAATTTTCCGGGCTGAATACCAATGATTTTGTAAAAGAAAAAAGAATTGCAATAGATAGCATCACCTGTTCAGAAATATTTTTAAATCCTCCACCTAAAGCATTTTTTGGAAAAAATAAAAATGCAGAGGATGTAAAGGACACTACCGGCTTTTTTCATGTGTACAGCATAAGGGTAAATGCACTTAGTTTTCCTAAAATAAATATGGCTACCGATGTAAAATCAAAATATGCGGTTGGGCAGGCCGCTATTAAAATATCTGGAGTACATGCTGCTCAAATTATTAATCTTAAGGAGCAGCCCATAGAGCATAGTGGAGAATTAAGCATAGCGCTAAGCAATGTTGGGTGGGCTTCTGAAGACAAATTGTATTCCTACGGATTGGAAAATATTTCTGTGAATAGCAAAAGTAAGATCCTTCATATAGGCGAGGCAGCCATTCACCCGTTATTGGATGAAAAGGCATTTGCGGCAAGCCAGAAATTTCAGCGAGACCGCTACGACGTGAATTTAAAAGATATTACACTCAGTGGAATTAAAATGGAGGATTTAGTAAAAAGTAAATTAATAGCAGAGAAGCTGTTGATAAATCATTCAATAGCGAAAATATCACGAGATCTTACAAAGCCTCTTGAAGAAAAAAGTAAGGTAGGGAATTATCCATCACAATTAATTCAAAAATTGGATTTCCCGATTTTTATAAAAAGTGGATTGCTTAATAATGCGTTTATACAATACCGTGAGCATGAGATGGTATCGGATAGCACTGGCGAGGTTACTTTTTCTAATGCTACATTGACCTTATCTAATATTACTAACATTGCAGAAAAGGTGAAGGAGGATAATTTATTTAATATTCATTTTAAGGCTTTGGCTTTGAACAAAATTCCGATTACCGGTAATTTTAAATTTTACCTTGATAATAAGCAGGGCGCCTTTTTAGCCAATGGTAATGTGGGGCCATTTGATGCTGTGGCGCTTAATAAAGTATCCATTCCTATGGCGTTGATTAAGATAAATGCCGGAAAAATTAATGCAATCAAATTCAATTTTAACGGGAATGATGTTCAAGCTCATGGTGATTTTGTAATGAGGTATGACAACCTGAAGGTAGATGTTTTAAAAAGAGATGAAACCACAAAGAATATAAAGAAGCGAGGATTATTCAGTTTTGTAGCGAATATTCTTATCAAGGGTAGTAACCCTCAAGATGGTCAGCTGCGAACTATGAATCCTTCTTTTGAAAGAAATGTTTATAAATCATTTTTTAATCTCGTTTGGAAAACTCTTTTTAATGGCATGAAAGAAACCGTGGGAGTTCCATAGAGAAAAAAAACATCAAAATTGGGCGTTGTTTCTTATAAAAATTCAAGCTTATTGCTGCGGCAATTTGAAATCATCTCTGGTGTAAATGCCAGGCTCTGCATGGCTTCCGGGCAAAAAAAACAGGTTTACATATTTTATTCCTGATAATTCAGTAAGGTTATACACGATGGTAGCCAAAAAGTTTTCAGCACCGGTGTCGCCAATATTTTCAGTAAGCCTCAGGCTTTGTGGTATGCGTACATATATAGTGTCGTGCCCTACTTTTCTTAAAACCAATTGAATATCAGGATAAATATTGTTGAGCGAATCAACTAATTGCTGTGGTGCATAATTATTTATTCCCTTGGTAGAAGGTTTAACTAATTCTCTTTTATCATTTTGAGCATTTGGCTGAATGCTCCAGAATATCTTGTTGTTTATAATCCTGATGGTAGTATCAGGATTGGCAGCTACTGATGCAGTGTCGCGTTCTGTTTTGTATTCTACATCCTCATTTGAATTATTAGATCCGCATGAGAATAGGAGGATACTTAAGAAAATAAACAAGAAAATATTTTTCATAACTTTTTTGGTAATAATAATAAAAATATAATCAAAAAGGATAACCAATAGCCAAATTTAAGACGATATTTTGCCTACGCCATTCTTTACTGCCAAAATTAATTTGATCGAGTACAAATCGTTGACCCGCTGGCAACCAGGGCTTACGCACCGGTGTGGCTACATCTATCCTTAATAGTAGTATCGTAAAGTTGAGCCTTAAACCCACACCAGTTCCAATAGCTAATTGACTCAGAAAATTTTTGTTGAACTCGGCGCCTGGCCTGTTGTTGTCTTTATTATAAAGCCAGATATTTCCTGCATCTATAAAAAATGCTGTTTCCAAAATATTATTAATTCGATAGCGTAACTCAGTATTTAATTCCAATTTAATATCTCCAGATTGATCTGGGAAAAAGGCACTACTATCTGCTTTGGGATCACGATAAATTCCTGGCCCAATAGATCGGCTTCTAAAAGCACGCAAACTATTGTTTCCACCAATAAAAAATTGTTTAATAAACGGTAATTGCCTGCTATTGCCATAGGGGTAGCCCAGGCCGGTTACTATGCGGTTGGCCAGTCTTAACTTGGGTGTAAGCGCCTTGTAATACCTAAGGTCTAATTGTGTTTTTAAATATTGTGCAAATGAGGCACCTGCAATTTTTTTATATCCATCAGCGCCTTTTTTTACAATAGCGCCTGCAATGTTTCCTGAAAGATCGACAAGACCGTTAAAATAAATACCAGTGCCATACGGGTCATTTACCAAAGGGTCAATGGTATAAGAATAATTAGACCCCACCACAAATTGTGTATCAATGGCATGTTGTAAAATAGGATCCGTTAAAATGCTATCCCTGTATAATTGCGTAATGTTGATTGCCCGCACATACTGAATTGAAATAGGATTGAACTCTTGCGTTACTTTCAAATTTGGTTTCCAGGAATATCCTAATTCGCCCTTCAGGCTATTGAGTGTATATAATTTCTGTCTGTTTAGAAGGTCATAACTCAGGTGAATAATTGATTTGGGGACGAAAGCATTTGAAGTGTTGAATTGAAAAAACGGAACTACAAATCTTGGGATGCTAAATTTTACACTTCCGCCCAACTGGTATGAGTTAAAGCCTCTTTGAGCACCACTATATTGAACTTCACTTCCTACATGAGCAGAGATATCTAACCGCTCTGCAGCACGAAAAGTATTGCGATTGCTGAATGTAAATTTTATGAGAGAACCTACATAATTGTTTGATTTTGTATTTCCGTTTAGTTCCAGCCTAAGCGATTTTTTGGGCTGTGGTGTCAGGTAGTAAAACGTGTTCAGCCTTCCAGTATCGCTTTCTTCATTAGGCGATACTTCAAACCGGTTTTTTACAAATTTAAAAACATCCAGATTGATCAGTCGGCTAAGGGTAAGGTTGTGATCTGTACGATTGTAAACATCTCCACTGTCGAAGCGCATGATGCGCGGAAATAGTTTAGGTTTAAATTTCTTCGCAGGATCTATGATGTAATACCCTTCGTATAATTGCTGATTGATATGGCTTGTGTCTCTTTTGTTAGCATTGAGGCGATAGTTTGGATAGATATACACATTATCAATGATGTAAGGTTTTTTAGCTTCGTTGGGGGTAGCTTCTTTAATGAGAAGGTGCATATTTACTTGATGATTGCCCACGGTGCTATCGGCATTTACAATCATCAGTTCGGGACTAAAGAAATAATAGCCTTTTTCTTTTAAAATTGCGTCTATGCGTGACCGTTCGCCTTTCACTACCTCTAGATTAAAAGGATCACCAGATTTTAATAAAGTTTTTGATTGTGTTTCCAATATGGCCTTACCCAAGGATCGGCTGCTGTCCATTTCGAAAAATACCGAATCAATAGTGTAAACCGGGCCAGGTGCAAGTGTATAATATGCATGACCTTTTTTATTTTTTACAATCGTATCTCCTGCCGCTTCTGCATTAAAATATCCAATGTTTTGTTGAAAATTCTGCAATAGTTTTTCATTATAATCCACATTTACCGAACTTAATAAAACCGGCGGTTGGCCTATTTTATGAAAAAATTTACTAATAAAATTTTTATTCTCAGCCTTGCCACCAAAATTGTAGAGCAAAAGTTTAATTGGGATACCTAAAAATTTACTGTTAGGCACTGGACGTGGTAAATGCTCAGTGAGGTCGTGTACCTTATTCTTTTCTTTTTTCGAAAGTGTACTGTCTTCTACCTTCACAGTTGCACCTGTATAGAGCGCATCCCCTTTAGGCACCAGCTTAGTGGCATTGCAGGCGCTCAATATGAGTACACTCGATAATAGTATGGTTATCTTATTTTTCTTCATTCTGTACCTCGTTTGTTTGTGCAGCCTGTGCAGGTGATTGGGCTGCATCATCTTTTTCTTTTGGTTGTGCTGCCTGCTTGGTTATTTCTTTATTTCTCTTTTGGATTTCTCTTCTTTTTTTACGTTGTTCTTTGTTGATAAAAATTTGTTTGAATTTGTCATAATCTACAGAGATTACAAACCCTACTCCTGTTTCTATTACATATCCTTCCACAGTACCTGAATAATCATTTTTTCTATAAGCACGAAGTGCATATCGTCCATCTTTGCTTAGTTTATAATTGATATTAATATTGCCGGCAATATTGTTCTGTTGCCCGTTCGCGGGTGTAGGGCCTTCAAGCTCAAAATTACTTCCTACTGTTACAGTGAGGCGATCACTCAGCAGGCTTTTAGAAATACCCACATTAAAATCTGTACGGTTTTGCTTGCTGCCTGTAGTGTAGTCTTCAGTGGTAGCAAGATCAAAGTTGATGTCCACCCCATCTATCAGGCCGGCAGTAAGATTGTTTAATTGTTCGGTTAGCAGGCGGCTTACACTTTGGCGTGCAAATGTTCCAGCATCTAATCCGCCTCCGCTGCTATTGTCAAATGGGTTTTCGCCTACAAAGCGGTTTAATAATAATAAGGCAAACACTTGCTTGGTGATTTCTGCAGGGTCCTGCCGCAATTGAATCAGTTTGGTCCTGGTAGTAGTGAGCACTTCTTCTGAAACTCTGTAATTTTTATCTTCAGGAAGTAAAATGTCAAAATCAATTTGTGGTTTTAGCAATTCGCCAGTCATGCTGAGGTGTACTTCAAAAGGTAATTTTTGCTTATAGATAGTGGGGTTGCCCAAGGTTTGCCCTTGCACAAGGTCGAGCGGCGCTGTATTGGCGATATAAATTGCAGTTACATCCATTTGAGCAGTAGTCGGGTCGCCTGTCCATACTATTCTGCTTCCTTTTTGTATTAAGAATTTTCTCTTAATAAAATTATAACTCAGATCATAGGATCCTTCATCCAATTCATAAGAGCCTGTCAAAGTAATTTTTCCGCTGGCATCAATACCGCCTGTTAGTTGACCGGTACCTTTCACTTTTAGAAAGTCGCCATTTGCCTGATCTACGATTACATTAAAAGTGGCTAATTTACTAATGTTAATATTTACAGTAACATCAAAGCCTATGAGTGGCGACACTTTCAGCGAATCATAGGGCGCCATTAAAAGAGAATCTTCTTTAGTAGCGCTGTAATCTACAAAGCGAACTATGCCTTCTCTCTTTTCTACCCCAGGGTCAGTTTGAGGAAGCACTACTGTAAAATCTGTTTTATCATTGATGTTAATACTACCATCAACAATAGGATGTGTAGTGGATCCTTTTACAGTAAGTTTTGTTGAGAAGAACATTTTTCCATAAAATAATTTATTGTCTCTATTAGTAGAATTAGTAGCCTGAAAATTATCTGCTCTTATTTTTAAATCAAAAGAATAATCAAACCAGTTTTTAGTATTTATTGCGCCATCTATAACGAGTGCATTATTGGCAGTATCCCTGATAGTAAATGTATTGAGTGAGATGCCCTCATTATTAATGATGGCAATCGCTTCTTTATCTACTTTGAATAGGTTGTTGATCATTGCTACATTAAAAGCAGTATTGTCAAAATTAATTTTACCATCAATGTTCGGATCTTTAAGAGTGCCATTTACTTTCACTTTTCCAAATAAAAATCCACGCGCATCTTTGATTTGGCCTTTTGTAAAACTTTCAACAGAGGTCATTTGAAGTTTAACTACATCAGCCAGAATATCGAATCGGCTATTGGTAGAGTCAACGATGTATTTGCCATTAATATTTACTTCATTGCCATGCCCATTTAATGAAATATTTGCCTGATAAGTATTTGCCACGCTGTTGTTAATTTTGGCCGTCAGGTTTCCAATAGTGTCTTTGTAAATACTCAAATCATTTATAGAAAGATCGGTAGTGAAAACGGGTTGTGTGCTTATATTTTTTACAATTGCATTCCCATTTAAAACACCATTTACCATCAATGAGTCGTCTTGAACAAATCCTGTAAGAGTAGCAATATTGAAATTTTTAAATTCCATTTGCAAAGGGCTATTGGCGGTATTCTCAGGCGAATTTAAACTTAGGGATTGTGAGCCTTTGGATAGCACAAAGTTGTGCGCTAAAATGTCTTTGACATTATATTGTATTTCATTGTTGTTGCTGATTGCCCATTGGTCGTAATTCAGCAATAGCTTCTCAGGTTTTAGAGAAAAGGTATAATGTTCGGGTGTGGTTTGTGCCAGCAATCCACTTAGGAAATATTTATCTTTTGATTTTTCATCCTTTATATTCAGAGAAAAATCTATTTTATTGTCTTTTATATTTCCGTTGATGGCAGTAGAAAATAGGGTGATGGCAGTGCCGCTTTGTATTTTATCTGAATTGACTTTGAAATTTAAAAAACCATTATGGGTGCCTGCAGTTAAATTTAAATTATCAATCAGTATTGTGCCATATTTTATATAAGGCGCTTTCATATTCACATTCCAGCCACTATCGCTTGCAAAATTGCCATTTATGTTTATAGGTTTTATTTTTTCTAATGATGGAAGAAAAGCATGAAGTGTATTGTTGTCAACTACTCCGGCGGTGAAGGTGAAATGATATGGATTTGTTTTGGTAGTATCTTTTATTGTTGATATAGAATAATAAGGATCAATAGCTTGCTGAAATACATCGGCGAGTTGTGTTAATTGATATTGGCCGTTGAGTGCGGCGAAAAGGAAATCAGATTTTAGTGAAAGTTGGTGTTGGCCATTTTGATTGTCTGCATTTATTTCTAAGGAATCGAGGGTACTTCTTTCGCCATTATTTACTAAGATGGAATGCGATACTACTAAGCGTCCGGCAAGATTATCAGGGTCAGTATTACTAAATTCGCCATCAACCTTGCCATGATAAATGATGGGTGTAGTGCTGAAATTTAAGGGCATTGTTTTGATACTATCTATGGTAGCATTTATATTTACGGTAGGAAATTTTGCTTCAAATAATCCTTCGGCAGTTATATTCGCATTCAGGTTGGGGTCTTCGATATCAGCTTGAATATCATATTTTTTATGAGCTATATTTCCTTGAGCTACCAGATTATGGTAAGTGTAATTATTAAAAGTAACAGCAGGAATATCAGCAGTGAAAATAGCTTGTGCATTTTGAGGGTCTAATCCGTTGCCTTTTACTTTTAATTTTCCCGTAAGGATTCCCAATTTTGGATTTTTTAGAAACTCTCTCAGTTGTATATTCTGTGCTTCCACATTCATATCATACTGAGCTTTCTTTGTATCAGTAATATTTGCCAGCATACCTTCTGCTTTTACATTACCCAGGCTGGTATTGAGAGCCAATGAGGTATTTAGTTTGTTCATGCTGCCTCTTAAATTACCTACTGCTGAAATGTGCTCCGGTATTGTAAAGGTGGTGGGTATGGTACCTTTGGGTATCAGGGCCATCAGATCCTTGCGCGTAGTTTTGAACTGCCTAATATTCAAGTCGGCATATAAATGTTTAGGGTTTGGCAAGCCTTTGATATTGCCTGCAACATCTATGTTAGTGGCATTGAGCCCACTTAGGTTCAATCTTTCAAACTGAAGGTTGCTCACAGATCCTTTAATAGCTGCATCCACATACAAGGTCGAGTTTAGCGGCAATGAACTTAGTTGGGTTTTCATTTGAGGAAGAAAGGTCAATAAGTCTTTTACATTTATTTTACTTTCTTTTAAATCAAGATTTAATCCTAAAATACCTGGGTTCAATTTAATCGCATCAAGAGATGGGTAAGAAATTATTGCCTTATTTTTTATTTCAGTGCCAGGAGTTTTAATTAATAAATTAGTAAGCGATACGCCGGTTGGATTCATTTCAAAATCGGCAGTCAAATTATTAAGTACAAGGCCGCTTGTGTCTTTGAGGCTGGCAGAGCTTACTATGGCTTTCATAGTGTCTGTGCTATACAACAGGCCTGTAGCCTCCAGCGAAAGGTGCATGAGATTGAGGTGCGAATAATCTATGCCGGATGGTACATGTGGCATAGAGTTATCATCATATACTATTTGGCTGTTTTGTATGCTGATGTTGCTACCTAATATTTTCATAGATGGCGGTGCCGGGCCAATGATAATAGTGTCGGTAGGTTTTTTATCTGTTTTTGCTGAGGCTGTTTTTATTACAATTGCAGAATTTTTTAGGGCAGCATCATTTAGTATTATTATGCTATTTTTTAGGTCTATCGTTTTGGGGTGTACAGTCAAATCCTCAATATCAAATTTGGTATCCAAGTTTGATGCCTCATTTTTATAAGCCACATTTATTTTAGAAAGCTGTATTTGTTTGTTGATAAATTGTAATACATTTTCTGAAGATGCAGCAGCGTCAGCCACTATTTTATCTGGCGATTTGTGCAGTGGCTCTAATTGATGAAAATATCCTGAAATGCCTTCCAATACAATGTCGGGCATATTAAAGATCATGTGCGATGGATCGAAGGTTTTGATGTGCAAATCCAATTTTCCCAATACCATATCCATATCATTGCCCGTATATAAATCCTTATAAATGATGTGTGTATTTTTTACCAGAATGCGGTCTATATTGATATCGAGCGCAGTGGTATCTGTACTTTTTTTGGTATTTGTGGTATTTCCTGCAAAGGCATCAATTATAAATTGGAAATTGAAAGTGGAATCCGGTGGCAGCCTTTTTGCTTTTACTACCATATTATTTAATTCTATTTCCTGAATATTTATTTTACTTTTCAGCAGGCCAACCATGCTGATATCTACTGCCAGTTCACCACCATAGAGCAACGTATCTTTTGCCTGATCTTCTATATATACTTTTTGGAGCGAGAGCGACGAAGGAAATTTTATATCAAGTTTGCCTATTGCTACTTTAGTTTTTAATTTTTGCTCCAAGTAGCTTACTATTTTTTTTCGTCCAAAATTTTGTACCGCGGGTATTTGAATTAATATTAATAACAAAACCACGAGAGAAATAACTCCCACTATAATCCAACCAAATATGCGCAGTAGTCTTGATAATATTGGCCTCTTAATCGCTACAGCCTTTTTTTCTGTTGATTCCATATACTATTTTAGTGCTAATCAAAATATACACCAAATATTAGCTAAAGGCCAAAAATAGAAGATATTCTTAATAATTTTTTTTGAATGAGCACTTGAAGGAATAAAAAAATTTAAGGTTTACTTTTCATTTTTTATCAGGAAAGAAATCATTGATCCACGGTTTGTTCATAATAGAAAGGCAAAAATTCTATGATCTGAAAATGAAAAAATAAGCAAATTTTTTAGTGAAGATGGTTAAAAACTGAATTTTGTTTTTTAACCTTTCATAAAAAGAAGAACATGAGGTAATGAAAAAATAAGTAATTTACCATCCTTCTATCATCTATTTATTTAACTAAAAAATGACTGAGCCTTAAACAATCATTATTTATGAAATAGCAGCATTTAATATTTTTACAAAAAATAATTACTAAAATGAAATATAAACCCGAGCAGAATTTTATTAATGGAAAATGGCAGGATACGGCCTCCGGAAAATACTTGGATGTGGTATCGCCTTTGGATGGAAATGTATTGTCTAAAGTAAGTATGTCTGATGCTAAAGATTTGCAAGATGCAGTAGATGCCGCAAAGAACGCATTTCAATCATGGAGTAATACACCAGTAAAAGAAAGAGTTCAGGTTTTTTATAAATATAAAACACTGTTGGAAAGAGACTTAGATTTGCTTACTGCTCTTTGTTCTGAAGAAAACGGCAAAACGCTTTCAGAGGCAAGAGCCGAAGTAGAAAAAAGTATAGAACTAACAGAATTTGCTTGTTCTATTCCGCAATTAATTACCGGCGAGCTTTTAGAGGTAAGCCGTGGCATAGAATGTAGAACGGAGCATGTGCCTTTGGGAATTGTTGCCTCCATTGTGCCTTTTAATTTCCCCAGTATGGTACCCAACTGGACCATACCCAATGCTATAGCACTAGGAAACTGCATGATATTAAAACCTTCGGAAAAGGTACCCTTGAGCGCAGGCAAGCTTGCCGATTTGCTAAAAGAGGCCGGATTGCCAGATGGGGTATTTAATATAGTGAATGGTGGTGTGGATATTGTAGAAGCTATATGCGACCATCCTGAAATTCAGGCAGTATCATTTGTAGGCTCTACCAAAATAGCCAAAGTGGTTTATCAGCGCGCTACATCTAATTATAAAAGATGTCTTGCACTTGGTGGTGCCAAAAACCACCTGATGGTGCTACCGGATGCGCTACCTGATATGACTGCGCAAAATGTAGCTGCAAGCATGAGCGGCTGCGCAGGCCAGCGTTGTATGGCAGCGAGCGCTATGGTAGGCGTAGGCAATGTAGATGCTATCATTAATAAAATAGTAGAAGAAGCCAAAAAAATAGTGCCGGGAAAAAATTTAGGGGCGGTGATAAATAAGCAAAGCCAAGAGCGTATAGAACATTATATAGATGAGGCCGAAAAGCAAGGTGCAAAAATATTACTTGATGGCAGAAAGGCGGTAGTAAGTGGCAAGGAAAAGGGAACTTATGTAGGCCCTACTGTCATTGATCATGTTACCCCTGAAATGTCTGTAGCGCGCGAAGAAATTTTTGGCCCGGTAATAAGTATTATGCGAGCTAAAAATGTAGATGAAGCATTAAAAATAGAAAATGCCAATCCTTATGGTAATGCAGCAAGCGTATTTACACAGAATGGCGCTATGGCAAGATATATTATTGACAAAGCAAGCGCCGGTATGATTGGGGTAAATGTAGGCGTACCTGTACCGCGTGAGCCATTTTCTTTTGGCGGATGGAATGATAGTAAGTTTGGTGTGGGCGATATTACCGGCAAAAGTTCTATAGAGTTTTGGACCAAATTGAAAAAGACCACCGTGAAATGGAATGCAGAAGCGGGGGTAAATTGGATGAGCTAACCCTTGTGCAGATTGATTTTACAGCATGAAAGCAATTGGCCGGTATTTTTCTATTTCTAATTTTGAATTTAAACTTTTAATAAATATTTTAAAATGACTACTTCCTTAAAATCAGAAACAAAAGAAATTATTGAAGATTGTATGGAGCACACGCTATTCTCTTGGAGCAAGCAAAAGGGAATCAATCCTATTGCTGTGGCGCATGCTAAGGGTGTGTACCTGTATGATTATGATGGGAAAAAATATCTTGATTTTTCTTCCGGGTTAATGAATGTAAATATTGGTCATGGCGATCAGCGTGTTACCGAAGCCGTTACTCGGCAAATGCAGGAAGTAAGTTATGTCACACCCTCATGTGTTACAAAAGCGCGTGCCGAGTTGGGCAAAAAACTTGCAGAGATTTGCCCCGGCGATCTGAACAAGGCATTTTTTACTTTGTGCGGCGCATCAAGTATTGAGAATGCTATCAAGCTCGCAAGATTATACACAGGCAGGCACAAAATAATTGCCCGCTATCGTTCTTATCATGGCTCTACTAATGCGGCTATGAGTGCTAGTGGCGATCCGCGCAAGTTGCCGGTAGATGCTCAGCAGGCACTAAATTTTGTACACTTCGAAATTCCGTATGCCTACCGTTGGGAGTATGGCGAAGAAAATTTATTAAAAGAATCGTTGGCGCAGGCCGAACGCATCATTAATTATGAAGGACCCAATAATATTGCAGCCTTTTTGCTGGAGGGCGAGTCGGGGTCTTCGGGATGTATTCAATACCCTGAAGGGTTTTTGAAGGGGCTAAAGAAATTGTGCGATGCACATGGCATCCTACTTATAATGGATGAAGTAATGAGTGGCTTTGGTCGCACCGGTAAGTGGTTTGGTTTTCAAAATCATGATATAGTGCCTGATATGATTGCCATGGCTAAGGGCCTTACCAGTGGCTATCTTCCTTTTGGCTGTCTAATGGTGAGTGATAAAATAGCTGCAAAGTTTGATGATGCTATGTTGCCGTTGGGCCTTACCTATTCTGCTCACCCGGTATGCTGTGCAGCAGCATTAGAAAATTTAAAAATTTATGAAGAAGATAATCTGATAGAAAATACTGTGGCAATGGGTAAGTATCTTGATGGCCGGATTGAAAAAATGAAAGCTGCGCATCCCTCTATTGGTAATTGGCGCAATACTGGATTATTGGGTTGTCTTGAACTTGTAAAAAGCAGAAAAACAAAAGAACCCTTCGCCCCATACAATGCCAAGCCCGATCAGATGCAGGTGATGAATAAAGTGGCTGCCAAGATAAAAGAACTGGGTATGTACACTTTTGTAAAATGGAATTATATATTTATAGCGCCACCATTGTGTATTACTCCTGAGCAAATAGACGAAGGGCTGGCAATTATTAGTGAAGCCTTGACAATAGCAGATGCAGAAGTAAATGGGTAATGTGCTTTGCATCTCAAACTCATTCTTTCTAAGTGTTTAAGAAAAATGAATGGCTGTCAAAAAAAATATTTTTGCGATTATTGGTAGCCCAAGTGCTGAATTATTATGCACATTGGCATTATTTTTAAAATGCTTCATTTTTTCTTGTCATATTTCTCGAAAAAAAATTTCATTTAAAAGAATTGTTTTGATAATGTCGGCTGGGTTTCTTCTTTTCTTTACATTCAAAGCACAGCAATAAATAATTAAAGCAAATATGCTTTAGCTCTGTATTACTATTTTCGCAACAAAAAACAACTTTTTAAAAAAAAGAAAGGCTATCGAAGGGTTATTTTTTACTTTTGCCTTCTTACAAATATGAATATATCCCTCACTTCAGATGAATTATTTTTTCTGAAAAAAATTGCGGCAGCATCTGCAGAATTAGAAGTAGAGTCTTTTGTAATTGGAGGCTTTGTCCGGGATAAAATTTTAAGTCGGGCAGATAAAGATATTGACATCGTATGCATAGGCGATGGGATAGCGCTTGCTCAAAAGGCTGCAGAAAAATTTCAGCCGAAAGTGCAGGTGAACTTTTTTAAAAATTTTGGCACCGCACAATTTTCCATTAAAAACGAGAATAATGATGACCGATATGAAATAGAAATAGTAGGCGCCCGCAAGGAAAGTTATGATGCTGAAAGCCGCAAACCTTCTGTCACTCCGGCTACATTTATGGATGATATTCACCGGCGCGATTTTACCATTAACACACTCGCTGTACCACTATCACAGATTGAGAATGGGGAGGTGATTGATACAGTTGACGGTTTGAAAGATTTGCAGAATGGCATTATCAAAACTCCAACAGCGCCCGGACAAACATTTATTGACGACCCGTTAAGAATGCTCCGCGCTATTCGGTTTGCTACCGTATTAAATTTTAAAATTGATCCTCAAACTTGGGAGGCCATTCATACTAATGCCGATAGGATAAAAATAGTAAGTGGCGAAAGAATAATTGATGAGATTAATAAAATGGTGATGGCTGCTAAACCTTCTATAGGCTTTGATCTGATGTATCAGGCTGGCCTACTGCAAATAATTTTTCCACAAATGGTAGCGCTTGCCGGCGCAGAATTTATTGATGGCAAGGGGCATAAAGATAACTTTTATCACACTCTTCAAGTGCTGGATAATATAGCGCCACATACTGATGACCTTTGGCTAAGATGGGCCGCCATAATGCATGATATAGCCAAGCCAGCCACCAAAAGATTTGAAGAAGGAGTGGGGTGGACTTTTCATGGCCACGAAGTAGTGGGTAGCCGCATGGTGCAAAAAATATTTTCAAGACTTAAGCTGCCATTGAATGAGAAAATGAAATTTGTTCAAAAAATGGTAATGCTTCACCTGAGACCCATTGGGCTTACAAAAGAAAATATTACCGACTCGGCTATACGCCGTTTGTTGTATGATGCCGGAGAAGATATTGATGCGTTAATGAAATTATGCAGGGCAGATATTACCTCTAAAAACCAGAAGAAAGTGACTCGCTACCTTGCAAATTTTGAACTTGTAGAGCAGCGGATGAAGGAAGTAGAAGCCTCAGACCACTTGCGCAACTGGCAGCCACCTATTACCGGCGAAATAATTATGAAAGAATTTAACCTGCCCCCATCAAAGGTAGTAGGTGAAATAAAAACTGCCGTGCGTGAAGCTATTTTAGATGGCGAAATTCAAAATAACTACGAAGCAGCATTTGAATTTATGAAAATAATTGCAGCAAAAAAAGGGATCGCAGGCCAATCTGCTTAAAAACAATCTAAAGTATTAAATTTGTGTATGGCAATTTTAAAATTCAGAGTTTACTGGGAGGAAGATGATAGTGTGTATCGTGATATAACCATCATGCATACACAGACTTTTTTGGAGCTTTATCAGATTATATTGAAATGTTTTGAATTTGATAACAAGCATGCTGCTACTTTTTTCAGAAGCAATGATCATTGGCAGCGCGGCAAAGAAATCTCTTTAGAAAAATATGATAAAGAATACAAAGTGGCGCCTTTGATAATGGCCGATACCATTATCGGATCAGAAATTAAAGACCCTAATCAGAAATTTATTTTCCTATACGATTTTCACAAAAACTGGACCTTCTTAGTAGAGC
>JAFDXH010000036.1 GCA_018268075.1 Bacteroidota bacterium
AGCGTAAATTCATTTACGTATGTGCAGGAAGGAGTACTTAATCCTGCTGAGGAAGTAGATGCTACTAACCTATATTTATACCCATTCATATCTGCAGTTACATTATTAAAAGGTTGAGTTAATGTATAATTGTCGCCTGTAAACGTAGCTTGCTGAGCACCTAAAGAGCTATCAACAAATGTGGCGCCACCATCTTTGCTTAATTGCCATTTGTACCAAACATTTGTTTGCGAATTATCTGTTACTTTAAAGTTTACATTGAAGTTCGCACCTTCGCAAATTGGCGCCAATGGCTGATTGGTAATGGTAACGTTAGGTTCTAATACAGCAAAAGAAATATCATCAAGACCAAGGTCGTTGCCCTGAGCTACAGATGTAGCGTTGATGATTTGCACATCTACTACACTCGCAGTAGCAGGAGCTGTATAGGTTCCATTCACTTTTACCCAAGTAGCAGAATTATTATAGGCAATAGGGCCAGATGAGGCAACTATCTGAGTATCGCCTGCACTGATTACTTTTAATGATATGTTAGGTTCAGAACCGGGCTGGGCGGCTGGGTGGCTTGCAGGAAGAATGTTGAGTACCCAGGCAGAAAATTCATATTTAGTTCCTGCACATACTGGTACTGTTTTTATTTGGTAAAAAACCGGGCTTTTGGTATCATTTGGTGCGCCGTTCACAGCCATAAAGTAGCCGCCGTCTCCCGTATGATCCTGCCCTCGCCATTCTGGTTTCATACAGTTGCCACCACTCGCATCTCCAATAACTTTAATAATGGTATAAGTAAATTCCGGACTCAATCCATCTGCAGAGGCGGTGTAATCATAAGCAGATGTGGGTATTAAACTATCTGTACCCCCGCCCCCTATGGCGCCTAAAGCATTACCGATATTTCCTATCGGATTAAAAGAATTACTGCCAGATGAGGTACAGGCATCTGCACCTGTATTTACCGTAATGAAAGGTGTGCTGAAAGTGCCTTTTGCGCCGAGAAGGTTAGGCCCAGTTTGAGCAATAGCGAATTCCGATAACGAAAGGGCAATAATCGAAAAAATTGTTACATAAAAGTGTTTCATACTTTGGAGATTAGGTGTTAAAAAAATGTGTACAAAACAAAAATACTAAGATAATTTGGATAGAGAAATTAGAATTAAACGCTCATCAAAAATTTATAGTTTGGTATGCGAATCCTAACTTATTAGCAACGCTGCTTTTTTGCAACTAAACACCTTTATATTTTGCTATTGATAAGGTTTAGTTTGCAATTAGGTACTTATGGTACATTTTTAAAATAAGGCCTCTCCAAACGATATTCTAAAAAGGGCTTTAAGCAAAAAAAACCATTCCCAAAAGAGAACGGTTTTGTAATTGCTATTTATCTATCTAACCTAATTCTTCTGAAGTTTATTGATATAGTTAATATCGTCATTTGAAATGCTGAGATAATACATTCCTGTATTGAGTGAAGGAAGGCCGGTAACATTAATCGAATTACTACCTTTAATTACTTTTATGGTTCTTACCATTACAGGTTGTCCTACCGAATTACGTAAGGTCATCTGTGCTTCAGCGTTTTTGTTAGCTGTAAACGATGCAGTAAAATTATTCACAAAAGGATTAGGAAATACTTCAATTCCCATTTTACCACCTGTTGATATTCTTACGATAGATGAATAGGTAAATTTACCGTTGCCATCTACTTGTTTTAACCGGTAGTAAACCACAGGGCTATTACCCACTGAATTATCAATAAAAGAATAATTTTTTACAACATTGCTATATCCAGCACCTTTAACCACTGCAATCTGGCTGAAATTATTGCCGTCTGTACTCTTATAAATTTCGAAATGATCATTGTTGATTTCCTGACTGGTTTGCCAATCGAGATAGGCCGAATTGTTATTATATTTTCCGTTAAATGAAGTAAGTGTTACAGGTGTAGGCGCACACGCATTTACGATAAGCGTATATTCATTTACGTTAGTACATCCAGGGCTGGTAAGTCCGGCTACAGAGGTAGAAACAATTAGCTTGTATTTGTACCCGTTCATATCCGTTGAAACATTATTAAAGGCCAAAGGCAAAGTATAATTATCGCCTGAGAAGGCGGCCTGCTGAGCACCTAAAGAGCTATCAACATAATTTGCACCGCCATCTTTGCTTACCTGCCATTTGTACCAAACATTGGTATGAGTAATATCAGATACTTTAAAGTTTACATTAAAACTTGTTCCTTCGCAAGTAGGGCCCATCGCTGCTCCGCCATTTGCACCAGAAAGGGTAATGTTTGATTCCACTACATTAAAGGAAATGTCATCTAATCCAAGGTCATTTCCCTGTGCTACTGCTGTAGCATTTACCACTTGTAGATTTACTAAATTATCCGTTTGTGAAGCAATGAATATACCGCTTACTTTTACCCATGTTGCTGAATTAGTATAGGCTATCGGGCCTGATGTTGCAATTGTTTGTGTTCCGGCAGATGTGATAACCTTAAATGAAATATTAGGCTCAGAACCTGCTTTTGCTGATGGATGATTTTTGGGAAGTATGTTTAAAACCCATGCAGAAAACTCATATTTAGTACCCGGGCAAACTGGGATAGATTTTATTTCATAAAAAATGGGGCTTTTGGTAGTATTGGGCGCACCATTTACAGCCATAAAGTATCCCCCATCTCCAGTATGGTCTTTTCCTCTCCACTCTGGCTTTATACAGTTGCCACCATTTGCATCTCCAATATTTTTTATAATGGTGTAAGTAAATTCTGGATTTAACCCGCCAGATGATGCGGTGTAGTCGTAGGCAGAGGCAGGTAAAGAATTGCCTGAATTGCCATAAACACTTAACGCGTTTCCAATGTTTCCAACCGGGCTGTAAGATTGACCGCTTGTTGCGCAGCTTGCTGCATTTGCATTTACGGTAATGAAGGGTGCGCTGAATGTTCCTTTAGCGCCGAGTAAGTTAGGGCCACTTTGAGCAATTGAAAATTGCGAAAGTGTTAGGGTGATAACAGATAAAACTGTTGCGTAAAAATGTTTCATTCCTTTGTGATTTAGAGTTAAAATAAATAGTAAGCGGTAAATACAAAAGATATGATGGATGGGGGTGGTCCAACTTAGAAGTGGGGGATTATGATAAGCAAGCAAGAGCGCTAAAACTTATACAAATGGAATTTTAAAAGATATTGGGGGATTGAAAATAACAGGTGTAGGGGTATCAGTTATTTCGGATGCAAAGTTATTTGGTATTTTGAATTTTGCAAGTTTTTTTAAAATTATTTTCAAAATATTTTTTTTCACTATTGATTTTACAACCCTGGCTTCACCAAAAAACATTAGCGTAGATAGCTAATAATCAACACTTTTCTCATGTACTTTGAACCATTTATTAATATTATTTCTTCCCATTTTTATCATTTGGAAATTGTTTTCTCTTATGTAACCGATCAGCATTTGAACAGTATTTGCAAATGAATAAAAATGAATCCGCTTGATTAATTGATCTTTACCCTCTTTACATGGCGACCATATTTTTTTAAAAAAATCATAAGGCTGCAATTCATAAAGATAGATGTAATCAAAAGCCGCATCTCCAATGGCTGCATCACCAAAATCTATTACACCTGTGATTTTTCCTGTGCCCCGATTGCAAAGAATATGATTGAAGCTAAAATCATTGTGCAGCAATGCCGGCTTATATTCGAAGTTGCTTTTATCTGATAAGTACAACACGTATTTATCCAGTATTATTCTTTTTTGTGTTTTACTAAAAAAGGCAGTTGTGCTATTCTTTAAAAATTCATAGTCTTCATTATACTCTTCAAAATAATTCATCAGCGGAAGTATATCTGATAAATGCTCAGGCAGGTGGTAGCTATGAAGTTTCTCTAAAAAATCATTGATTTGTTCAACTTGAAAACTGGAAAGTTCATTTTTTTTCAGATATGCTGCTAGCGTTATGCCTGGCAAAATTTCGTATGCACCAAATTGAAATACTGGAGATACAAATACAAATTTGGGAATAGAAATAGAAAAAATCTCTGCGAGGCTTTCCATTAGCTGCACTTCCTTTTTTAAAATGGTGCTACCATCAATTTCTTTTGGAAGTTTAAAAAGATATTGCCCGTTTACTAAGAAGGCGATATATGTATCACCTTCTCCCATCTTATCGAATTTATTTATTTTTAATGCAGGATATGCGCTCTGAATAATTTCTTTAAAATGCATTTGTAATTTCAGGAATTGGTTACTTTAATTTTTTCAAAATTACTTAGATCCTGTAGGTGGGGCGCCCCCTTCTGGCACAAAAATTAATGCATCACTATCCAGACAATATCTTTTGTATGTTGGCGATGGCCCATCGTCAAACACGTGTCCCAAGTGCGAACCTGTTTTTGAATCTACAACTTCCCACCTTGTCATACCATCAGTTTCATCCTTTACCAACCTTACAGCATCTTTGTTAATAGGGGCATAAAAACTGGGCCAGCCTGTGCCAGAATTAAATTTTGTTTCCGAACTAAAAACCGGTTGCAATGACGCCGCAGAATAGTATATCCCTTTTTTGTAGAAATGATTATATTTTCCCGTAAAAGGCTTTTCAGTACCTCTTTCGCGCAAGATGTAAAACTGTGCAGGGGTTAATTTCTGTTTCCAGACTGTTTCAGGATATTTTACAGGAAAGTTGGCGTAGGAAGCCGCAATCGTAGGATCCGCATATTTATTCTTAACCAATTTGCTTTGTGATTGAGAATAGTAAGCCAAAAGCATGCAAAATACAAGGCTGAGTATTGATTTAAAATTTTTCATCTTTTTTATATCTATAAACGAGACAAAGTTATTTATAGATTTTCCTAAAGGTGAAATTTTATACTGAGCAGGCGATAATTAACAAGATTATTTTGAAGGGAGCTCAAAAAAAAAAAACAAAACCATGATTAATAGGGATCAACTAATTATCATGATTTTGAGACTAAATAAAAAAATATTAATAATTTGATTAGAGGGCGCTACATCGTATCTATAATCTGGCCATAAGCGAAAATTACTGTGTTTTAATTAGTTTAAAAATGTAGGGCTTGTCACCACCTTCTATTCTTAAAAAATACAAGCCTTTACTAACTATTTTAAGATCAATTTGATTGGTTTGTGTTTTTAATGTTTCCATTAAAATTAATTTTCCAGTGATGGTATAAATCTTTGCAATTTTGCCGCTTAAAAGATTCGGTTTTGCACTATAAATGGTAAATTGGTTTTGAATTGGATTAGGGTAAATTTGTATATCAGGTTTATTGCCGTCGCCTCCATACACTGGGCCTGCCTGCGCATTACTTCCATCACACAGATCATTATCGAGAAAACTATTTTTTGAATTTCCTTTTGCAAAAAGACCCCGCATTTCCTGTTTTTGACCAATGGTAAAAAGATTCATACATTGATCATCTGAGAGATCCATAAAGTTCATAAACATATCACCATACTCATTTATTGAACAAGATGAAATATGGGGAAAGTTAGCACACCCTGTATTAGCAGCTTTTTGAGGTGGCGTATCATAGATGCCATCATCACCACAGTCGGTATCGCCCCAGGTATGCTTCAATCCAAGCCAGTGCCCAATTTCGTGGGTTGCCGTTCTTCCTTTATTATAAGGTGCACTTACGGCTCCTATATTTCCAAATGTATTGTATTTTATTACTACGCCATCTGTCAATAAATTACCACCAGGCATTTGTGCATACCCGAGCGTGCGGCCAAATAAATTGCAAACCCAAATGTTCAGATACTTTGTAGCATCCCATGCATTATCACCCCCTTTATTGGAATATTTCATTTGGTCATCTGCTAAAAAGAGGGGTTCTTTTGTGTATTTTCTTACTATGCCGGTAGTTTTGTAACCATCCGGATCCACCTTGGCTAGGCAAAAAACTATTCTTGAATCCGCTGCTACCTTTTTAAATACGTTAGGCGTATTGCTTGTATCAGAATTTAGTCGCCTATAATCTGCATTTAAGATGTTTATTTGAGAATTTACCTGTTCATCACTAATATTTTGGGTAGAATTATTATATAAAATGTGAACCACCACTGGTACTATGATTACCTCATCTTTTATGGTATCCCTGCTGTGTCCATTTGCCGATTCTGTACCATAATTAATTATACTACCTGCACCTACAGTTACTATTGTTTCGCAGCGCTGTGCTACCACTAACTGAGAAATAAATAATAATAGAGTAAGGTAAATATATTTCATATCCTGCTTTAATATTTGATTAAGGCTTTTTCGGAAAGGCACAGGAATACAGGGCAATATTTACATAGGAAAATTGAATAAGGGGATTATAAACCGAAAAAGAGTACAGTAACAACTACAGGATATAAAAGTTGTTCTGTTTCAGAGGTTTTGAAAAGCAAATAAAGTAAAAAAAACTTTACCATCAAAGTTTATCATTTTTTTTTACACAAAAAAT
This sequence comes from Bacteroidota bacterium, assembly GCA_018268075.1. Lineage (GTDB taxonomy): Bacteria > Bacteroidota > Bacteroidia > Chitinophagales > Chitinophagaceae > Ginsengibacter. The sequence continues at coordinate 6,479 of JAFDXH010000036.1, forward strand.
ATTGACCATACTTGCCATTAATTACTTTTACACCTATTAAAAAAATAATCCATTGAAATATTTTTTATCATTTTTAATTGCATCAGCTTTTTTTTCCTGTAATAATGATTCTTCTCCGGTATATGATTCATCGTTGCCTCAATCGCCTTATGCAAATATTGCCCCACCGGCCCCTATCACCTATACCATAGATTCAGTTTATAATCATGACCCTTCAGCATTTACGCAAGGCTTGGAATTTTTTAATGGCAAATTGTATGAAGGCACTGGCGAACTAAAACAATCCAGATTGCGCGTTGTAAACATTGCTTCAGGAAATGTTGAAAAAGAAATGTTGATAAAGGATCCTGAAATTTTTGGCGAGGGGATTACCATTTTTAAAAATAAAATTTATCAGCTTACCTGGCAGAACAATAAAATATTTGAGTATAATCTGAACGATTTTTCTAAACCTATTGTTACTTATAATTGGAGCAGGGAAGGGTGGGGCGCTACCAATGACGGGAATCGTATCATCATTAGTGATGGTACTTCCCATTTATATTTTGTGCAGCCTGATGAGCAAAGAAAGGAAATGAAGATTGAAAAAATATTAACTGTTGTGAGCAATACTGGTGAAGTAGATAGCCTGAATGAACTGGAATTGATTAATGGATATGTGTATGCAAACCGATGGCTCACTGATGACATTGTAAAAATAGACACGTCCAATGGCCATGTCACCGGTATTATGAATTTAAAAGGTTTGCTGAGACAATATGATCCTACAGCAAAATTTGAAGATGGTGCAGTGCTGAATGGAATAGCTTACGATAGTGCTCGAAAGAAATTATATATTACCGGAAAAGATTGGCCTAAATTATTTCAATTAAGTCTTCAGTAGCCTTACTTATTTCCATACACTCAGCCAGTCAATAATACGGCTGGTATATCCATACTCATTATCAAACCAGCCTACTAGTCGAAGTAGGTTGCCGGTAACAGATGTTTGTGTGCCATCTATCACACAGGAATGTGTATTTCCTTTTACATCATTTGAAACTATTTCCTCATCAGTAAATTCAATAATGCCTTTGTATTCCTTTTCTGATGCGGCTTTGAAGATATGATTTACCTCGTTTTTGGAGATAGCAGAAGATAATTGAATATAAAAATTACCCATAGCGCCATTGGCTACCGGAACTCTTGTGGACGAAGTAGTAATTTTATTTTTTAGCCAAGGAAGTAATCGTTCCAGTGAAAATTGTAAATCTATATCAACCGGGATCATAGATTCCGCAGCTGCACGTCCACGCCTGAATTGCTTGTGAGGAGAATCAACTAATTCTTGCCTTGATGTATAAGAATGTAAAAAATTAATATGTGCAGATTCGATGCCAATTTGCTGTAAAGTTTTTAACACAGGCACAGAGCAATTGGTCATACAACCACCCGGAGATAAAATATTAACCTTGGATGAGTCAGGATTCTTTTTGTTTTCAAATATATCAAGGGTGATATCGTCTTCACCGGTTGAAGATAAAAGTACTCTTTTGGCCCCCGCATTCAAATGGAGTGATGCCGCATTTAAATTGGTGAATTTACCTGTACATTCTATTACTACATCAGCATCTAATTTTTTCCATTGGATTAATTGAGGATCACTTTGTTGAAAATAGGGTACAACTTTATTGCCCACGTAAATATTTTCAGCATCATTTGAAAGTTTTAGGGGAAAGGTACCATAAATAGAATCGAATTTTAAAAGGTAAAGTAGATTGTCAATGCCCATAATATCATTTATGGCTACTATCTCTAATTCTTTCATCAATACTATACGCCTGAATAAGAGCCTGCCTATTCTACCCATTCCGTTTATTCCTACACGCATTTATTTTTCTTGCAAATATCCTTTATTTGATGCAGTTGATTTAAAAAAAAATGGCTTCCTAAATAAAAGGAAGCCATAATCAGTAAGTTTCTTTTCTTGTTTACATCCCTGTGAGAAAAGCGATTGCAGCCATAATTCCAAAAAACACAAGAATAATTCCAATGGCAACAAAGGTGTCTGAAAGATCTGCCGAGTACATTTTTTTCATAATCTTTAATTTTAAAGTTGATTAAAAGCGCGGAATTAGAAAGGATTGGAAAAATACACGGTAGTTTACCAGGGAAGGATATGTGCAAATCTATAAATACTTTTTGGAATTTGCAAGTACCCTTTGTTTTTGTTGGTTTAATTGCTGAAAATTAAAGCAAATAGTTCCCTGCTTTCATTATGTTTTTTCAAATATCTTCGCACACTATGAGAACAAATAAACTACGCATTTTAGGGGGTATTACTCCCTGCTTTCTTTTTTTTGCCCTTATTGGATGTGGTAATAGCATTCAGCAAAAGGATGCCAAGGCAGACTCTATTGCAAAGAAGGAGCCACTTCCGGCGGGTGTAAAACTAGGTGAGCCGCTTGATACAGTAAAATACAAGCATCTTCTAACCTATCTGGCTAACAATGATACCACAGGAAAATGGCCTGCAAAATTTACTTATCCTTTGCCTGGTGCAATTCTTCCGTTCAATCGAATTGTTGCATTTTATGGTAACCTGTATTCAAAGAAGATGGGTATTTTAGGTGAATTACCTAAGAATGAGATGCTGCAGAAGTTAAAGGGGGAAGTAGCATTGTGGCAGGCGGCAGACTCCACAATACCCGTTATCCCTGCATTGCACTATGTAGCCGTAACCGCTCAAGGCAGTCCGGGAAAAGATGGTAAGCATCGTTTACGGATGCCCGATAGTCAAATTGATAGTATGATAAACTGGGGCAAAGAAATCAATGGACTTGTTTTCCTGGATATTCAGGTAGGCCATAGCTCAGTAGCAGCAGAGGTGCCACCCTTGGAAAAATATCTTCAACTTCCGCAAGTACACCTCGGAATTGATCCTGAATTTTCTATGAAGACGGGACATGTACCTGGCACCAAGATAGGCACCTTTGATGCTGCAGATGTAAATGTCGCCATTGATCACTTGGCTGCATTGGTAAAAAAATATAACCTACCTCCCAAAATTTTGATTGTGCATCGTTTTACACAGGGAATGCTTACCAACTATGCTAATATTAAAAAAGTGCCTGAAGTACAAGTAGTAATAGATATGGACGGATGGGGCGATAAGATTTTGAAGAGATCAACCTATTTAAGATACATTTATAAAGAACCGGTAGAGTTTACAGGATTTAAATTATTCTACAAAAATGATACAAAAACCGGTGGGGACCAGCTATACACACCTGGAGAATTATTAAAGTTTATTCCTAAACCCGTTTACATTCAATACCAGTAATCTTATTCAAATGAAAAATATATTTCTATTCCTATTTGCATGCTCACTTTTTACGATTGGTTGCCAATCTACTGGAAATGACCAATCAAAAAAGAAAAGTGACAGTACCTCGGTAACCAAGTCTGATGATACGATTAATAAAATGACAGATACTTCCAAAGTAGCCACACTGGCGGAGATGTTGGCTAAAGCTCAGGTTCCGGTATTATGTTACCATCATATTCGCGAACCTAAACCGGGGCAAAGTGAAACTTTTAAAAGCTATTCAGTATCTCCTTCACAATTTGCAGACCAAATGAAGGCACTGAAGGATAGCGGCTATGAAAGTATTCTGCCCAATCAGTTATACGATTACCTGGTTTATAATCGTCCATTGCCTCCTAAGCCGGTCATGCTTACATTTGATGATACAGATGAAGAGCAGTTCACAATAGGTGCTAAGGAAATGGAGAAGAACGGTTTCAAAGGTGTTTTTTTCATTATGACTATTTCTATAAACCGGCCAAGGTATATGAGTAAAGAACAAATAAAAGAATTGGCAGACAAGGGGAATGCTGTAGAATCTCATACATGGGATCACCACATGGTTACAAAATATCAGGGTGAAGATTGGAACACACAATTTGTAAAACCCAGAAAAACGATTGAAGATATTACGGGCAAGACTGCATTATATTTTGCATATCCTTTTGGGTTATGGAACCAAGCTGCCATTCCTGAATTGAAAAAGGCAGGTTTTAAAATGGCCTTTATTCTTTCTACAAAAAGGGATTCAACAGAGCCACTATATACCATTAGAAGAATGATTGTACCAGGGCAATGGAGTACTACCGGAATGATCAAAGCAATGAAGCAAACTTTTAAATTGCAATAAGGAATTTGTTTTTGGTAACTACTGCATCATTCTATTAATCCTGGGCAGGTATCACTATAAATAAAATAAAGTGCCGAAATAGGCTGGTGCCTGATTATAAGGTGATTTAAATTGTTTTGAGGTTTATGAAAATATTTCAACATTGGGCATCAATGGTGCTCAACTTAATTAATGATTAAAATGATTATGAAACTGGTAGAAATATGAAACGCCTTATTACCCTTTTATTTTTTTATTTTTCTACAGTTTTTTTGCTAAAGGCGCAGACTGAAAGCATTTCGGGTATGGTGATAAATGGCGAAGATGAATCACCGCTCAGTGCTGCAAGTGTTTTCATAAATAATTCATCAAAAGGAACAACAACCGATTCTTTAGGTAAGTTTTCACTCCCGGTTTTGAAGGGACGTAATTTTGAACTGGTGGTAACTTATGCCGGTTTTAATACTGCAACTATTAATATTAATGCTACTAATATTACTAATTTTCAAACAATAAAAATTTTTCCTAAAAGTGAGAACCTCGAAGAAGTTTCTATTCTTATTCCTGAAAAAAATGGATGGTCCAAATGGGGAAAATTTTTTACTGAAGTCTTTATAGGCAAGTCAGAATTTGCATCACAGTGCTTATTGAAAAACCCAAGTACCTTAAGGTTTTATAATGATAAAAATTCAGAGAAACTGATTGCCACAGCCAGAGAGCCATTAATAATTGAAAATGATGCCTTAGGATATTTGGTAAAATTTCAATTAGAAAAATTTGAATATGATTTTACCAAAAGGATCGCCTTATATACCGGCTATAGTTTATTTGATGAATTGGGTAAATCTACAGTTCGCAAAAGAAGCAAATGGCGGTACAACAGGAGGGAAGCTTTTAGCGGATCCATCATGCAGTTTTTTAGATCCGTTTATAATTATTCTACCTACAAAGATGGATTTGAGGTGCATGAAAAAATAAGGATACTCAAGGCAGATCCGCAATTTGAAGAATTATTTAAACGAGATGCAACAAATGATAAAGTAACCTTGAATGGGAATATCTTTTTTATTCGAATTCCCAGATTTCCTGATTATAAAAAACGTCCGGATTACCTCGATTTAATTAATTTAAATATTGTTGATTTTTCAAAATTATTAAAATCTGAAAAGGGGAATACGGCCAAAACATTACAATTTGAAAACTTGTTAGATGTAACCTATCACAATGCTTTAGCTAAATATGATTACTTGTTAGAAATGGGATATACAAAGGATGTAAAGCAGCTACAACATTCTGATGTAAAACTCTTTCATGCCGACAGAATAGAGATTGAAAAGGATGGATCCTATGTAGATCCTTCTAATATTTTATCTTCAGGATATTGGGCCTGGTGCAAGGTGGCAGAGGCTTTGCCATTTGATTTTGAGGACTAATCTACTTCGCAATTTCCATTTTCACTTTTTTATTCTTAATCTTCTGATCTCTTATCAAATGTAGTGTGTGGCTCATCTTGCTTTTGCGAATGGCTACAAACGAAGAAAAATCTTTTACATCTATTAATCCAATATCTTCTTTTTTGAGCTGCCCTTTATTCGTCAGAAAACCTACTACGTCCACCTTATTAATTTTATCTTTTTTTCCTGCTGCGATAAACAGTGTGGACCATTTTGGCTTTTCAGGCAAAATTGTTTCTTCTGGCAACTCGATATTTTCCACATTTTCTAAAATATATGCCGGCAGGTTTTCCTCAGGCCCCAAAATAAGAATCGCTGTGCCACTGGCTTCCATGCGAGCTGTACGCCCGTTTCTATGTGTATATGAATCCTCTGTTAGTGGCAGTTGATAATGGATAATGTACCTTATGTAAGGTATGTCAAGGCCGCGCGAAGCAAGATCGGTCGTTACTAAAATATTGGATGTGCCATTTCGGAATTTTCCCAGAGCATTATCCCTTTGCAACTGTTCCATTCCTCCATGATAAAATTCATTAACAATTCCATGTTCCTTTAGGAATGCTGCTGTCCTTTCAGCCGATTCTCTATGGTTACAGAATATGATGGTTGGCCGGTTTCCCAATGTGCATAATAATTTTAAGAGCGATTGCAGCTTATCCCTGTCGGGTGAAATTAACTGTTTCACTGCAAGCCTTGGCGCTTCTGAATCGGTTAAAAAATTAATTTTTTGAGGGTTGCTCATTTTGATAAATTCCGGAATATCGGTAGCATCTGTTGCTGAGGTTAATATTTTTTTGTTGATAGAAGGCAGTGATGAAATAATGAATTCCATTTCTTCTTGAAAACCTAACTCTAATGATTTATCAAATTCATCTAATACAAGAATTTTAATTTCCTTAGTAGTGATACTTCCACGGCGAATATGATCGCAAAGCCTGCCAGAAGTACCTACAATTATAGCAGGTGGTTCTATGAGGTTATTTTCTTCTATTTCCCTCTTGTGCCCCCCATAGCAGGAAGTAATTTTATTGCCTGTACCCATACTTTTAAAAACTTGTTCTATTTGAATAGCCAATTCTCGGGATGGCACTACTATCAAGGCTTGTGTTTTATCATTTTTTTCTTCCAGATTTTCAAGGATAGCTAATATAAAAGCCACTGTTTTACCAGATCCTGTAGCTGATAGCAGAATTACTTCATCAAAGGATTTTATAGTTTTCTGCATGGACAATTGCATTTCATTCAATGCATCAATACCCAAGTTGGAAAGTATCTTTTCTATGTCATATTTTTTCTTTTTCATTTTTATTTCTTTTTGGAAAAACGGGTATTGGTTATTAATGCCTTAGTAATATTCAAATTTATTAACACAGCGCAAGTTACAATGGATATAGCTGCCATTTTAAAATAATGAACAAAACCCAGAAGGTACTGGAATTTAAAAATGGATAAGGTAAAATTATATTATACAATTCTTCTTATAGTATGGCCGTTTTGAAGATGGTTATTACTAATTTTATAGCCAAGAAAACTATCTTTTGCCTTATTTTAAATTTTATTTCTTCATTGCTTATCTTTTTCTTGCTTCTTTCACTTTTGGCCAAATGAAAGAAGGGGGATTGTCGAATCTTAGGTCCAAAAAAATATCCACTCATCTTAATCCAGTATCAATAGATAGTAATAGCCTGATACCTAATTCAGTAACGATAACCGGGCTTGCATCACCTCTGTATAAAGTAGATGAGGTAAATGCATTAATTTTTTGGAATACAGGTATTACCTTACCCGATTCTGTTTTTATAACCTACCGGATATTTCCTGTAAGATTGAATAAGGTAGTTCGCCAATTTAACTATGATAGTATTCGGTTTAATTTTTCAAAGGAAAACCCTTTTGTTTTTAAAAGAAAAAATGAAACTAAGGTTATTGATTTTGGCAATATTAACTATAATGGAAGTTTTGGAAGAGGCATATCAGTCGGTAACAATCAAGATGCCGTGGTAAACTCTACACTCAATCTTCAGATTAATGGATATATCGGGGATAGCCTCGAACTGACAGCAGCTATTAGTGATAATAATATTCCCATACAGCCTCAAGGCAATACACAGGATATTCGCGACTTTGATCGCATTTTTATGCAGATAAAAAAGAGAGGTTGGCGTGCAAGTTTTGGTGATATAGATGTAAGGCAAAGCCAAAACTATTTTCTGAATTTTTATAAGCGATTGCAAGGAGCTTCCTTTCAAACTGATAATCGAGTATCATCATCTATTCAAAATTCTTTGCTTGCTGCGGGCGCAATAGCAAAAGGGAAATTTGTTAAAAACAACATACAGCCCTTAGAAGGGAATCAAGGCCCATACAGATTATATGGCGCAAATAATGAACTATATTTTGCTGTACTTGCCGGTACGGAAAGGGTGTACATAGATGGCCAATTAATGACACGTGGCGAAGATCAAGATTATATAATAGATTACAATACTGCAGAACTAACATTTACTGTGAAACGCTTAATCACAAAGGATAGCCGTATTCAGGTAGAGTTTGAATATGCAGACAGAAATTACTTGAATTCTTTATTATATTTAAATGATGAAATAAATGTCAACAATAAATTAAAAATAAGCCTGGGTGCCTATTCAAACAGCGACGCCAAAAACTCAGCAATAAATCAAACATTAACCACAGATCAGAAAAACTATCTGGCAACAATTGGGAATAATATAGATAGTGCTACCTATCCAAATGCTACCAGAGATACTTTTTCCGTTAATACCATACTTTACAAAAAGATTGATACAACTTATAACGGCGTTCATGATTCAGTTTATGTTTATTCAGTAAACAAGACAGATACCTTGTATAACCTTTCTTTTACAAACGTAGGGTTAGGGAAAGGAAATTATACTCCGGCATCCGGAAATGTAAACGGCAGGGTATTCATGTGGGTAGCGCCTTTAAATGGCGTCAAACAAGGCGATTGGGACCCTGTAATACGATTGATAACTCCCAAGAAGCATCAGATATTTACTGTAGCCACGCAATATTTTTTCAATCCCAAAACTTTTGTGAAGGCCGAAGTGGCATTGAGTAATTATGACGCAAATACTTTTTCTTCCATTAATAATAATGCAAATACTGGCGGGGCTGCCAAAGTAGAATTTTCTGGGGAAAAACCATTTTTGCACACCACAAAAAACACCTATTCTTTAAAAACCAATATGGGGTATGAGTTTGTTCAAAAGGCCTTTAAACCTTTAGAAACACTAAGGAATATTGAATTTAATCGTGATTGGTCGCTTCCTTACATCACCTTGCCCGCCACAGAAAATCTTATAAATGCAGGGGTGGAGATGAATGATAAAAAAAATAATTTTCTTAGATACCAGTTTACCAGCTATCTGAGGGACGATGGATATAAAGGGTTTAGAAATTCGGTGGAAAATTTATTGGATATAGGCGACTGGCATTTTAATAATCATTTTTATATCACTTCTGTCAATAGCCCGGTACAGTCCGGAAATTTTTTGCGACCATATTTTGAAATTTCAAAATTAATGAGGTCCTTAAAAAATATTAGAGCAGGCATTTCCTATTCTTCTGAAAATAATCAACAAATGGATAGGGTGGCCGATACATTGATGCCAATAAGTTCAGGGTTCAATCTACTTCAAGTTTACCTGAAATCTGATGAAGCAAAACTAAACAGGTGGGGTATTACCTGGTTTATGAGAGAAGACAAAATTCCGTTTCAAAAAAAATTGATTACTCAGGATAATAGCCAGAATATAAGCCTATCGGGACAACTTTTAAAAAATGAAAAAAGGCAATTTCAACTGAATGTAACCTACCGGAAGCTGAATGTTATAAACCAGATTTACAGTAATCAACAAAGTGACGAAAGCCTGCTGGGCAGGGCAGAGTATAGCTTTAAGGAATGGAAAGGAGCAGTAACAGGTAATGTACTTTACGAACTGGGAAGTGGTCAGGAGCAAAAAAGAGAGTTCACCTATATTGAAGTGCCGGCTGGTCAAGGGTATTATACCTGGATTGATTATAATAATGATGGCATTCCTCAATTAAATGAGTTTGAAGTAGCCGTATTTCAAGATCAAAAAAGATGGATCAGAGTTTTTACGCCTACTAATCAATACGTGAAAGCTAATTATATTCAGTTCAATTATAATCTTGCTTTCAATCCCCGACTTTTGATTTCCAGGCAAAGCGCTTCAAGGTTTTCAAAATTGGCAGGTAGGTTTACTACCTTATCTTCTCTACAATTAAATAAAAAGAATTTATCAAAAGGGGGTATAAACTTTAACCCTTTTAATAAATCCTTAAGCGATACATCATTAATTACGGCATATTCTTACCTGAGTAATGCAATATTTTTTAATAGAGCCAGCCCTGTTTGGGGCCTTGAATTAACTCATAGGCTCAATAATGCCAAATCATTACTCAATTATGGATATGAAAGTAATTCTTTAAGAGATATTACCGGAAAGGGGAGGTGGAATCTTAATAAATCTGTTTCAGTGAATCTAACGGGTAAGTCTATACGAAATGAATTATTAACCCCTTCATTTGGCAATAGAAATTACTTGATTGTGGAGAAGAGTGCTGAGCCTTCTGTTTCCTATATTTATAAAAGTGATTTACGTGCAAGTTTAATCTACACTTTGGATAATAAAAAGAATATAGAAGGCCTGAGTGAAAAGGCCATAAATAATTCATTTGCTGCTGAAATCAGGTATAATGTATTTTCAAGTGGCGTGATCAATGCCCGGTTTTCATACACAAAGATTGATTATTCCGGAGATGCAAACAGTACAGTAGGATATATTATGCTTGATGGGTTGCTTCCCGGAAAGAATTATTTGTGGAATGTAGAGCTTACTAAAAGATTGGCAGGAAATATAGAATTAAACCTGCAATATGAAGGACGCAAGCCAGGTACCACTTCTACAGTTCATACAGGGCGGGCCTCTCTACGCGCTATTTTTTAGTAAACCTACAGATTGCCCAATACATTAATTGTTAATGCAATCATGATGGTAGAAAAACTAAAAGATAGCAAGCCATGAAATAGGGCTAAATGCCGTATTCTCTTTGAGGAAATCTGAACATCTGACACCTGAAAGGTCATTCCCAACACAAATGAAAAATAGGCAAAGTCAAAATAATCCGGTTGTTCATTACCCGGAAATTCAAGGCCTTCCGCTGCAGAATCTTTATTTGTTTTATGATCTTCATAATAGAGATGCGCATATCGCAGTGTGAAAATAGTATGTATGAGTAGCCAGGAAGAAATCATACTTGCAATGGCTATGGCCATGTGATAATTTTCACTTTGATTATTTTGTTTCTTAGTTGACATCAAAAGTATTACCGCCAAAAAACTTGCGCAGGTAGCTACTACTACCAGCAGAAGAACCAGCGAGCGGTTGGGATCTTGAATCTTTGCCTGATTTCTTATTTGCTGTGGCGATGTGATGGTAAAAATTGTCCACCCCAAAATAATAAATGAAAGGCTGAATGTAAGCCAGCCTATCATGACTTGGGTAAGCAGATCAATATGAAGAAATAATGAGAATAAATAACAAATGATACCTATAGCAGTGCAAAAAAGTAGTTTGTGTAGCGAATTAGATCTTTCCAAAAATGGGACTTTATTTAGGGCTTTCTGCATCTATAATGTAGCGTAATAGTTCGTTGAAATAAAAACCGTTCAGGAATGTTCCTGAACGGCAAATTATTAAATTTTAAATGATTAAATTATTTTTTAATTTTTGGATCGCTAAACTGGTAAAAGATACCAAACTGAAAATTGTTTCCATGCAATTTGGAATTGGAATTGTTTGCATTGAGGTCGCTTATTCCAAAAGCATAGCGAGCATCAAAGCCTAATCCTGTACGTGTTAAATAACTTAAGCCAACCGGAATGGCGAAAGAGGTAGTTTTAAATTGATTTTTAATATCAGTTTTGGCATTATTGATTTTGCTTTTGGCAGATAATAATAAGCCTAACTGAGGACCTGCTTCAATTCTAAAACCATTGTCAAACATGTATTGAACCAATACCGGCACATTTAAATACCCCAGATTGGTAAAGGCTTTATCGTTGGAACCTACCAGATTACTTTTAGCTCCTTCAAGAGAGTACATTACCTCTGGCTGTATAGCCCAATGGCTGGCACGTTTGTGAATGTGGGCAAGTACTCCTGCATGATACCCAATTCGTGTATTGTACCTTGCACTACCATTGTTAGTGTGTAATTCAGATGCATTCATACCTGCTTTGATACCAAAGTGAGCCTCTGACTGCGCATTAGCTGAAGCAATAGTAAATAAAGCAGCAGCCATCATCAACATTTTTTTCATAATTGTTCTTTTTGTTAGCTAATAAAATTTTATTTTTTTTTATTCACTTTGCAATAGCCATACCAATTAAATTGAACAATACAATTTTTTTTGCTCCTTTGCACCATAAAACTCTATTCATCCACATGACAATGCCTTTATCCATGGGAACTTTTTAAGAAGTGTTAAATAATGACTAACATCTTGAACTTAATATATAATTGTGTTGGTAAAAAGAGCTTTTAAATTAACTGCTTAGTGCGGATAAAACTCAATGCAACTTTATTTATAATTTATATATATCATCCAATAGATGGTCACTGTTTATTTAGATATAAGCCATTTTGTGTAGCTCAAAAAAAATGAATCCTATACAGCTTAAATTATTTTTCGATGCATCTGGTAGGGGATTTGGTTTTATACAGAGCTTATATTAATTGTTTGTGCATTATTATTTATCTTCTTATTCCAGGTAAGCAGAAGTATTATAAAAATCATAAAACAAATCAATGCTACGATGTTTGTCTGAATGATGAAGGCGTGAATGGAACCCGCAACGATAATGGATTTGGTTCGTGTAACTGCAAAGGTTAAAATAAAAGAAAAAACAAGGCAAAATACCAGAAAAATCCAAAATCCACCATATTGGTCAAAGTTGTTGAAAATTAGTAGATGCCAGACTCCCCAGAATATTCCAGAAATAATACTTTTCAATACAAAGCTCACTTTGCCTAAGCCCTCAATGAGGTACCCTCGCCAGGCATATTCCTCCATCAGATTGTAAATAAAAGCGAAAGCACAAATTACAAATGCCCATAAATGTTTGTCAACCCCATAATTATTTTTCATGCCATATATGGAATAGCACACAAATAATACAATGGGGAATAAAATGCTTTTAAATTTCTTGTTGCCCAATAAAGTGATTTCTTGTTTTTCTCTGCCGAATTTGTAAAACAATAGAGCTACAACTAAAGCTACAAACCCATGATTGTAGTTAAAGGAAAATGGAATATCAGTTACTTGCTTTAAAAGTAAGTTTATTAAGTTGGGGAGTTTTCTGGCAAAAAAAGTTCCAATAAGTATAATACCATAGAACATTATAATTTTCGTCCATTTTACTTCTTTAATTTCCTTTAGAATTGTCATTTCGCCTTTCTTCATTTACTTTTTTTATAGTTCGATACAGTCACAGTGCCTTGTCTGGAAAAATTGGGGGAATCCCCTTTTTTGATAAAAATAGGGTTTATAATGATGCTGGCGAACATTGATGTTTTTTTTCATGATTTCTAAAAATAGACGATAAGATTTGGCAGGGTTACTCGCTTGGTGTCTTGTGCCCCAGTTAATCCCAAAATAACAATTAGTATTACCTTTGCAAGTCAAATACCCACTCAAACCTCACTTCAATCCCCGACACACGCGGGTTCTGAAGTGCGGGCATTAAAAAACCTAATATTATGGCCTTATTACATAATCGTGTAGATCAAAAAATTTTAAAGCAACTTCTTAATGAAGAGAAAATTGCGCGCACCACCATTTCATTTTATAAATATTTTCCCATAAATGATCCTAAATTATTTAGAGACGAGCTCTATGCACAGCTCAAAGAATTGAATGTTTTTGGAAGAATTTATATTGCTCATGAAGGAATCAATGCGCAGGTAAGTGTGCCTGAGCCTAATTTCGGATTGATGAAAAATTATCTCAATACTATTCCCGGACTTGAAAATTTAAGGTTGAATATTGCTTTAGAAAATGATGGTAAAAGTTTCTGGGTTTTGAAAGTGAAAGTTAGATCAAAAATTGTAGCAGATGGTATCAATGATCCGGCATTTGATTTAAGCAAAAAAGGCGATTATGTTGATGCATTTACTTTTAATGAATTGGCGGCTCAGCCAGAAACGGTGATTGTAGATATGCGCAATCATTATGAATATGAAGTAGGCCATTTTGAAAATGCAATAGAAATTCCTTCTGAAACTTTTAGGGAGCAATTGCCTATGGCAGCCCAAATGTTAGCTGATAAAAAGGATAAAAATATTATCATGTATTGTACCGGCGGCATTCGTTGCGAAAAAGCAAGTGCGTATATGTTGCACCAAGGATTTAAAAACGTGCATCATCTGGAGGGCGGCATTATTCAATATGCCAATAAAATAAAAGAAGCCGGATTGCCTAATAAATTTCTGGGAAAGAATTTTGTTTTTGACGGTAGGTTAGGGGAGAAGATTGGCGAAGAAATAATCAGTCATTGCCATCAATGCGGCGCTCTTTGTGATTTACACGTAAATTGCGCCAACGAGGCTTGTCATCTTCTATTTATCCAATGTGAAAATTGCCGACAGCAATATGATGGGTGCTGCTCTGATGCCTGTTTTCAAACCTACCATTTACCTGAAGCAGAAAGAAAAGAAAAGAGAAAGGGATTAAAAAATGGTATTATGGTTTTTAATAAATCGAGAAAAAGAATGGAGGCTCTAAAGAAATTTTAATATTCCTTTTATAACCAATCAGAAATCAGGCGCTATTTTATTTCACTACTGATAAATCAATCGGATTTGTATGCCACATGTGAATTTCGAATTCAAAGCAAAGGTTCAGAACCTAAAAAAACTTCAGCAAAAATTTTTACAATTAAATCCAATATTTATCGGTGAGGATCATCAGGTAGATACTTATTTTAATGTAGACAAAGGAAGATTAAAACTGAGAGAAGGGAACATTGAGAACGCCCTGATTTATTATGAACGGAGCAATACTGCCGATGCAAAACAATCTGACATTTTGCTATACAAACACACACAGGATACGCACCTAAAGGATATTTTAACCAAAGTGCATGGTATTAAAGCAGTAGTATCTAAGAGTAGGAAAATTTATTTTATTGAAAATGTAAAATTCCACTTTGATTCATTGCCTCAATTGGGCGACTTTTTGGAAGTGGAAGCTATAGATACGGATAATTCTATCGGAATTGAAAAACTAAAATATCAGTGCGATTATTATGCTCATTTTTTTGAAATAGGGCAGGAGGATTATTTAAGCGAATCTTACAGTGACATGATTAGCAAAATATAATTTCTTCGATCCTGATCATCTTATCCTATTTCAGGTAAGGCTCAAGAATGGTTATTATTTTCGCTTTTGTTTCTTCTTCACTTAATCTTTCCGGAATAAATTGCTTGCCTGTCATTACTTCATAAAGTTTTATATAACGAGACCGTATAGACGAAATCCATTCTTCATCCATGTGTGGGACTACCTGCCCCTTTTGCCCCATAAAATTATTGGCAATGAGCCATTCTCTCACAAATTCTTTGCTCAACTGGGTTTGCTTTTTCCCAAGCTTCAAATTTTCTTCAAAATTTTCAGCATAAAAATATCGGGAGCTGTCAGGCGTATGTATCTCATCCATGAGTAATATGCGGCCATCATATTTACCAAACTCATATTTTGTATCAGCTAATATTAACCCTCGCTTTGCTGCCATTTCTTTTCCTTTTTCAAAAAGAGCCAAAGCATACTGTTCCAGTTGAGCATAATCATTTTCACTTACCAGATTTTGAGCAATTATTTCCTCGCGACTGATGTCCTCATCGTGCCCTGCGTCGGCTTTAGTAGATGGGGTAATTATAGGAGAATTAAAAAAATCATTTTCCCTAAGGCTTTCCGGAAGGGTTACGCCACATAGCACTCTTTTTCCGGACTGGTAAGTACGCCAGGCATGACCGGTTAAATTTCCACGTACTACCATTTCTATTTTAAAGGGGACGCATTTTATACCAAAAGAAACATTGGCCGCAGGAATGCTTAACAGCCAGTTTGGACAAATTGATTGGGTTTCTTGAAGCATATAGGCAGACAATTGGTTTAGAAGTTGCCCTTTGTCAGGTATAGGTTCGGGCAGTATAACATCAAATGCTGAAATCCTGTTGCTGGCCACCATTATAATGTATCTGTTATCAATAGTATATACATCTCTAACCTTGCCACTGTAGTAGCCAGTTTGTTGGGGAAATTGGTAAAGATTCAATCTGAATTTATTTTAAAAGTAACCCTAAAATCTTAGGTAAATTATAATGGTAGACGCCTTTGCAAAAGTGAGAAAAAATTTATGGATATATCTCAGTAAAAATTTTATTTTTCTGAATCATTAAAAAATTTTTTTTACATGAATAACAAACCTATATTGCTTTTTAAATTAAAGATTAAACCAAACTTTACTCACATGAGAAAAACTTTCAGAATTCTTTTTGGCGTAATGGCGGTGCTGTTTTCATTTGCCGCATACAGCCAAAATAATGTAATAAAGGGAAAGGTCGTAAGCAGTAGTACTGGTGAAGCCATTCCTGCCGTTTCTATTACTGTTGTTGGTTCCGGAGCAGGAACCTATACCAATGACCGCGGCGAATTTTCCTTTACCGTAAATCAAAAACTTCCTATTACCCTTCAGGTGTCCTCCATAGGTTATGGGTACAAAGAACAAGTAGTAACCAGCGAGAAAGATTATATTACTCTAAGCCTGGTGCCTTCAAATGTTCTTGGCCAGGAGGTAGTCGTATCTGCTACACGTACTCCTTCACGGATACTTGAGTCGCCTGTAACCATTGAAAGAATAAGTGCCTCTAATATCCGTAATACTGCTGCAGTTTCTTATTATGATATGATAGGTAAATTAAAAGGAGTAGATGTAGTAAACTCATCACTCACTTTTGCCTCACCAAGTACACGTGGCTTTAATGGAAGCGGAAATTTGCGTTTAAATCAGATCGTAGATGGAATGGACAATCAGGCTCCAGGGCTTAATTTCTCTGTAGGAAGCGTAATTGGAATTACTGAGCTGGATGTAGAAAGTATTGAACTGTTGCCCGGCGCATCCTCTGCTCTTTATGGGCCAGGTGGTATGAATGGCGCGCTGATTATCAATAGTAAAGACCCATTTAAATATCAGGGGCTTTCATTCCAAGTGAAAACAGGTATTATGAATATTGATAATCGCAGCAATGCAGCTTCACCATATTATAATTGGAACCTGCGCTGGGCACAAAAGGTGAGTGAGAAATTTGCATTTAAACTTACCGGCGAATTAATACAGGCAAAAGATTGGGTAGCCGATGACTATAGAAATTATGACAGATTGGGAACTACCGGAGGAATTAAACCGGGTACCCGCGATACTGATCCTAACTATGATGGCATAAACGTTTATGGTGATGAAACCACAGTAGATATTCGATCTAATGTTTTAAATCCACTTGCACAACAGGCACCTTTTTATGCGCCTTATGTAAATGCTCTTCCAGCTTCTATCCCAGTTTCAAGAACAGGTTATGCTGAAAATCAAATTATTAATCCTAATACTGTTAATGCAAAATTATCCGGTGAATTAAGTTATAAGTTGTCATCAAAAACCTCACTAAATGCTGCCGGGTATTTCGGTACAGGAAATACAGTATATACAGGAAGTGACCGTTATTCTTTATTAAATTTAAAAATTGGTCAATATAAGGTAGAACTGGTAAATCCAAATTGGTTCCTACGTGCCTACACTACACAGGAAAATGCTGGTGAATCTTACAATGCTACCGTAACTACAAGGCTGGTAAATGAAAAATGGAAACCAAGTGGTGGTACTACCGGGTGGTATTATCAATATTCTTTAGCCTTCTTGAGTGCTAAATTAGGTGGCGCTACAGACATAGCTGCTCATCAGGCAGCACGCGCTGTTGCTGATCAAGGGCGCCCCGATGCAAGTTCACAGCAGTTTAAAGATTTGTTTAATCAAGTAAGAAGCATTCCTATTTCACAGGGAGGTGGTTTATTTGTAGATAAAACCAATCTTTATAACATTGAAGGTCAATATAATTTATCAAAATACACTGGTGAGTTTGCTGATATACTTATTGGCGCTAATTACAAAAGATATGTTTTAAACTCAGAAGGTACATTATTTGCAGATTCAACCGGAACTATTCCTATCAATGAATATGGTGCATATTTGCAAGCCACAAAGAAATTTGCTAATGATAAATTAAAAATTATTGCATCTGCCCGTTATGACAAGAATGATAATTTTGATGGCCGTTTTACACCAAGGGTATCAGCCGTAATTACGGTAGCTGAAGATAATAATATAAGACTTAGTTATCAGCAAGCGTATCGTTTTGGAAGTACACAGCAGCAATGGATTAATCTTAGAGTTGGTGGTGGTACAGCATTAATCGGTGGCGTGCAGAGTTTAAAAACTTTTTATAAGTTTAATACCAATCCTGTTTATACCATAGAAAGTATTTTAGCAGGAACACCACAGCAGAAAAACTTTGAGAAATTTAAGGCTGAAACTGTAAACTCATTTGAAGGAGGTTATAAAGGGTTGTTGCTACAAAAAAGGTTATTAATTGACCTTTATGGATATTATGGTATTTATAAAGATTTTATTACCCGTACCCTCGTAGGGCAGTCTGTAAATGGGGATGTTACCATTTTTACCAATCCGAATGCAGCAGCCAGAAAGGCTAACCTAAACAATCCTGCACTTGCTACTACTTATTCGGTACCTACAAATGTTAGTGGTGATGTAACTACTTATGGCTTTGGTTTGAGCCTTACTTATTCTTTACAGCACAATTTTACTTTAACCGCACAAGCTTCATCTGATCATTTGGATGGAGTTCCTTCCGGATTTGTAGCAAGCTTTAATACGCCCAAATACAGAGCTGGTGCATCTATTGCTAACTCAGGCTTTGGTTTTCAAAACAGATGGGGGTTTAATGTAGGGTATCGCTGGCAGGACGTAGTGCTTTATCAAAGTGATTTTGCTACAGGTACAATACCTGCATACCAAACAGTAGATGGCCAGATCAGTTATAAACTTCCTGCACAAAAAGTTTTACTCAAACTTGGTGCAACTAATTTATTAAACCAGTATTACAGAAATGGGTTTGGCAATGCCTCAATTGGCGGCCTTTACTATTTCAGTATTGGGTACAATCTATATTAAAAACATCTGATCATTTTTTAAATAAAAAACATGAACATTAAATTATTTAGAGACATAAAATCGTTGCTTCTGATAGCGATCATTACGGGTGCAGTTGCTTCTTGTAATAAACCATTTCCTGATGGGGTGCCTATTCCTTATCCAGATGCCAATAACAGTAGCGTTACGCTTGGCACTGTAATATCTACAGATACTACTTACAGTATTTTTAAGGCTGCTGCAATACGCGTAGGCATTTTGCCTACATTAATGGACAGTTCTAAAATTTTTACTGTTTTTCTGCCAAATAATGCCGCATTCAGGGCATCTGGTATTGCATCTGAGGCTGTAATAGGTGTTCTCCCTATTACTTCAGTAGGAGCAATAGTAAATTACCATATCGTACCGGGAGAACAATTTTTGAGTTCATCTATTCCCACAGATTTCCCCAATATTCAATTGCCAACTGCTCTAACAATTGGAGTATTGCCTGGAACAAGTGTACCACTTAAAATGACCATATTCCCTTCCAAAAGAGCAAATGGTACGTGGGTAAATACCATTCCAATTGTATCACCTGATAATAAATATAGAAATGGTGTGATACATGTAATGGCTGCAATTGTAAATCCACCCTCTCAGGTATTGAAGGATGCGATGTATAGCAATCCAAATCTAAAGTATTTTAAAGCTGCCATTGCAAGAGCCGATAGCGGTGCTAATGGGTTAAGTAAATTAGATTCACTACTTGGGTATGGAGTTACCAACATGACTGTGCTTGCACCAAATGATGCAGCATTTCAAACTTTGATATATGGTACTGTTTACGCCTATGTTTTAGGCCTTACCAACGATCCGGCCACTGCCGCGACTCAGGCAGCGGCTTTGTCTTCATCGCCCACTGTATTTAGTAACCCTGCTTTATATGGTGTACTTACCGCCGCCACCGTAAAAGGAATTTTGGCCTACCATTTCTTGGCAACCAACCAAGGCTTAGGATATCAGCCTAATATTCGGGTTCTTTCAAATAATTTTGCAACCACACCAGGTGTTTTTTACACTACGCTTGTAAATACTTCTATACCTGCTTCGTTACAACCTGGCGTAATGGCTCAAGCCACTTTTACTGGACCTTTTGTTTCCACGCTTACATTTAAGGGTGCTGGCACATTTCCACCCGGGGGCGCACCTTATAGTCAAACAGCTACAGCGGTATCAAAAGATAACATAGCAGTAAATGGCGTATTTTATATAATTGATAAAGTTTTGTTGCCTCAATAATATGGTGCACATTATGTAAAAGTCATCTCAGTAATGAGGTGGCTTTTTTTTTGCTATAAAAAATAATCGTTGATATATACCGCCGGCCATTTTGTTAGTATTTATGCTAAATTTATTTACACCATAGTCCGCATTATTGGTGGAAATATTATACCGATGATACATTCGAAATTATAAGTATATTAATGAAATAGTTTTAGGATAAGGGGAGGCAGCAATGCCTTAAAATTTTAATTAAAATACCCGCTTTTATTCTTTTTCCTTTTTACCTATCTTTGCCGCCTAAAATTAGAAATCTTGGCTACAAAGTTTTCCAAAGAAACTTATTTATATTGGTACGAATTGATGCTGCTGCTTCGTCGCTTTGAAGAAAAAGCCGGTCAAATGTATGGAATGCAAAAGATCAGGGGATTCTGCCATCTGTACATTGGGCAGGAGGCTATTGCAGCCGGTTGTATGACCGCTACTAATCCTGACGATATTTTTATAACAGCCTACCGCGACCATGGCCTTGCCATTGCAAAAGGTGTTTCAGCCAAATCATGCATGGCAGAGCTATTTGCCAAGGCTACCGGCTGTAGTAAAGGAAAAGGCGGCAGTATGCATTTCTTTGGTGTGAAGGAAAAATTTTTTGGAGGTCATGGTATTGTAGGTGCACAAATAGGAACTGGTGCAGGCCTCGCCTTTGCCGAGCAATATAAAGGGACGGATAATGTAGTGCTATGTTTTTTTGGCGATGGTGCTGCGCGCCAGGGAATGCTGCATGAAACGTTTAATATGGCTATGCTCTGGAAACTACCCGTAATATTTATTTGTGAAAATAATAATTACGCCATGGGAACATCCGTAAAAAGGACTTCCAATGTGATGGATATTTATAAACTTGCAGATGCGTATGAAATGCCTGGGGATCAGGTAGATGGTATGCAGCCAGAAACTATTCATGACGCCGTGGCAAGAGCTGTAAAGCGGGCACGCGAAAAGGGTGGGCCTACCTTGTTGGAGATTAAAACTTACCGGTACAAAGGCCATAGCATGAGTGATCCTGCAAAATACCGCAGTAAGGAAGAAATGGAAGAATATAAACTGAAAGACCCCGTAGAGACTACATTGGAGAAATTGAAAAAGAATTTTGGCGTAAGCGAAGAAGAGATTGAAAAGATCAATGACCGTGTAAAAACTGAAGTAGAGGAATCTGTGAAATTTGCTGAAGAAAGCCCACTGCCAGATGATGATGAGCTGCTCAAGGATGTATATGCTCAGGAAGATTATCCATTTATCACTGATTAATCTCAAATAATAAATTAATTCCTAATTAAATTATAATTAAAAACAAAACAAGCGAATGTCCGTTACAAAAACAACCCATAAGCACGAAGAAAATGTAGTAGATAAAGCCCGGGGCTTTTGGGAAGCCAATAACAAAGCGATAGTTTATGTGGCCTCTGCAGTTGTATTAATTTTTGCTGCATTTGTCATTTTTAAATATATGTACAAAATACCAAGAAATGAGAAAGCCAATGAAGTGGTATTTGTTACTCAAAAGTATTTCAATGAATTTAATAATACTACAGATAGCTCTAAGGCTTTAATAGCTACCAAGGTTTTAAATGGAGATGGCGCTAATCCAGGCGCACTAAAGATTATTAATAACTATTCCGGCACAGATGCTGCTAATTTGTGTACTTATTATGCAGGTGCATGTTACCTGCATCTTGGTCAGTTTGCTAAGGCCATTCAATATTTAAAAAACTTTGATGGTAATGGAGCTACGCAAATACAAAGCCGAGCCTATGGAATGATGGGGGACGCCAGTGCTGAATTAAATAAGAATGACGACGCTTTGGATTATTATAAGAA
>JAFDXH010000037.1 GCA_018268075.1 Bacteroidota bacterium
AATGCGGTTACAGTTCGCCAATCGGGCGAAGAAATTGTGACAATTGAAAAGATTACTCTCATTGGTGAAAATCTTAATTTAATTTATTACAAGCATTTGATTGATGATATTCCTGTAAACGACATGGCCCTCTCAGAAGAAGGCATTGACATTTACAAGAAAGAAAAAGTGAATGAATATGGGGAAGTGTCACACTATTTCAGTTCAGATGAAGAAGGTAAGCAGGTAATTGAATCTATACCACCGAAATTAGCTGCTTTTGAGGTAACAACCATTTCTTTTGCAGCACCAATTGTAAATGGAAATATTGCCTGCGAACCTTCTTATTTATCAGGTAAGGCTTTTTCAAGTTTTTTTACTTACCTGCCTATGAAGGAAACAAGGATTCAGCTGCCTTTCTTGGTCAATGCTGACTTTGTGCCATCCTCAAACAGAGAGGAGCTTCAAGGCGATAACCAATGGAATGAGTATATTATTTCTAAAATTGCTTTTAACCATATCCGCTTTCTTCGTCAAATAGCAAATCAATCAATCGAATCTGGTCGTTTTGAGCCTGAGTACCTTTCTTTGCTTTTGAGTAAATTGTTAGAAGATGATTCCTCCATACAACTACTCATTAGGAAGTACAATGAGGTATATACTCAGTCTTTACAGGTTGTTCCCTTTATAATATCAGATAAAGAAAGCCTAATTACACTTTCTGAGGTAATTCTTGATGCTACCGGTATATCTGATGTACTCGGCAGCAATTTATTTTATCAGATTACTGCAACTGAAAAGCATCTTCCCCATCCTTCAATTAATGCGAAATATTTGAATTATGCTTATCTGCAAATTGACAAGTATTCGTCCATCAATCTAGTTGCTGATTTAAGTGAAGAAGGTAATTTGGAAGTGTTGAAGCAGGAGTTATCAGCCTTAGAAAGCAAAAGATATTTGAACTTTTTGAAGTGGTTGAATGAATTTTGCCAACTGTATGTTGAGGATTCGGAATGGGTTTTAACCTTCCCTTTTATTGTAGTTGATGGTATATGCTCATCATTCAATGATATTCTTGCAGCTGATGATGTTTTTATCCGTTCTTATCGTACCAGGCCGATTGAAAGTTTATTGGCTAAGTTGGGTTTTAAGTTATCATCATTTTACATTGATGACTACAAACATTTATTCGAGAAGAGTTGGCTTATTGACTCTTATCTACACAAGGATATAAAGTTGTACGAACGAATAGCATCAAATGCTCACCTCTCACTACTTAGTCCAACAGAAAAGGCAAATCTCATTTCATTTATTGCCTCTTTAAAAGGTATTGGAGAAGTGAAGTTTGCCAATAATTTACCTCTATTCAATACCCAGGTTGAGCAGGTTGGTTTAAAACCTCTGGCAAGTCTGATTACCAATAAGTGCGTAGGGCTTCCGAAATGGCTATTGAAATTTGTAATAAAAGAGGAAGAAGAAAATGCATTGTCTCAGGAATTTAGAAATTACCTGATTGATGAATCGAATATTCTTGAATTGCTTTTTTGTAATTCAGTATTGTTTGAAGAAATAACCACGGGTTTGAGTTCAACTGATATTGAATCTCTTTACGCTTATGTGCTTAAACTTCATAGTGAACTTCCGGCAGATAAAGAACTTCCTTACACAGGAATACCTTGGTTATACGTACCTACTTTACAGGTATTTCAATTGCCATCAGCTGTATATTGCCCGGATAGTTTATTGAAGCTGCCCGTGGAAAAGTATAAAGCAGTTTGCTTCGTTATTGAAGGAATAACAGATGAATACACGGCTCATTCGTTCTCTTTACCCCTTATTGAGAAGTTTTCTTTGGGCTGTAAGAAAGGGGCAATTGCTAAGCTCATTACAAAATCATCGAAGCATTCCGTTGAACAGTCAAATGATTTTCTTGATTGGGCTTCTACAAACGGGGATAATTCTCTTTTGGAGGTACTGCAATTTCAGAAAGATGATGCTGAAATAGCTTTTAATCATGTTGCCAGCTGTAAGACGTATTATACAAGTGACACTGAATTAATTTCTTTAATAGAAGATAGCCCAATTGCTAAAAGCACCCTTTACTTATTGCCATCTGAACTTTACGATAATGCCAGGTCGAAGATAGGTTTAATGGAAGGTGAACAGTTAATTAACCACTTACTTGAAATTGGCTTTGCAAAACCATCATTTGTAACGCATGTTCGAAAAGTTAAGAATGAGGATACAAGCAGGCTATTTATTGCGAAGTTGGAGAGTATTGATTTGTCTTCTGAAATGGTTTACAACAAGGATAGTTCTGAGCATTTATTATTTGAATTGATAATTGATTTGGGTAAAGAGGATGACAAGTATTTTGATTCATTAATCTCTAAAATCACAATCGATGGGCATGGTCTTGCAAAGAAAAATATTTCAGATGAAGTTGTGTTTCGATTTGCAGCTACAGATACAATTGCCGAGAGACGTTACGTATTGAAGTTGTCTGAAATTCTACCTTCTTACAAAGATGAAACAGCTGCATTAACAAAGGTTATTGGAAACTTTGTCGACATAAAAAATACAGGGACGTTAAGAAAGGTATTTAAAACATCTCAGAAGAGGACAGAGGATATTTTCAATGAGCTTCATTCAACACAGGCTGATTATTTATCGCCTCATCAAGTTATGTTCATGTTATTGTATCAGGAAGATAAGCCAAAATTGGACTTCAAAAAGGGTAAGCCTGATTTCAGTGAGTACTATTTTGAAACGAATAAGTCTGAATACGAAACACAATGTATAGATTTTATTTCGCTACTATTTGCTCATAAGTACCCCTACTTTAAAGGGCGGTTTCATTTTAAAGACTTGACACTAAATAATACAATCTTGGATAATGACTATGCAATAGATAAAGAGATTGCTCCAACATGGCTTCAAAGATGGATTAATGATGAGGATAAGGAACCCAAATTGTCATTTCTCAATCTCTCAGGTTTAAATAAAGCCGATAGTCCTATTATGTTGCTCCGTAAAGGACTTACTGAGAATAATAGGGAGATTTTTCAAAAGGGCTTGGTCAATTTGGATAACCCCATTTTGTTGAGTAATACAATGCAATGGCTACTAAAATTGCAGACTGAAAAGGAGACTAAGTACGATAAAATATTCCTCAAAGATTTATACGCTAAACTTGAAGAAAAGAAGCTACTTGGTGTCGATGTTCCGTTGGCAGTGATGGTTCAGTTAGATCCTGAATCGTATAAATTGCTAGTTAAAACTGAGGATAGCATTTTCCATACTTTGAATGCTGGATGGGGGGATTATTCGGCAGAGATATTTGCCTCAATTATTGCATCTGGCGGTCATGTGATAGATGATGTATTGCCCCAGAGCCTACACAAGTTTTTGAAATCAACTAATGAGAAAGCTCTGATTGCAACGGATGGTGAAGAAATATTAGGCAACAGTTCCCTCTTTTCAGAGCCTTATTATACGAAATGGCAATATAGTGCTCA
>JAFDXH010000038.1 GCA_018268075.1 Bacteroidota bacterium
CCAAAAAACCGCGGAGCACTGCATAAATTATCACCTCATTTGAAAACTGCAACAGGCGCTGAACTCGTTGGCTACCTTTCTAATCCCAATCAGTGGTGGCGGCTCCAGGCGCAAAGGCTGCTTATCGAACGCCAGGACCAATCGGTGGCGCCTGCATTAAAAGAAATTGTTTACACACACACCGATCCGAGGGCCCGCCTCCATGCGCTGTATATACTGGAAGCCATGAATGTGCCGGATGCTAAACTAATTATGCAAGCTATGGACGATTCTCATCCGGGAGTACGTGAAGCGGCCATCGTATTATCAGAGAAATATTCTGAATGTCTGCCAAAATTGATAAAATGTATAAATGATAAATCAGCCCGTGTTGCATTTCAGGCTGCATTGAGCCTGGGGCAATTTTCTCATTCACAAATTGTTCCTGCACTGGCCGCCATTGTGGAGAAGTATGGTGATAACCGTTTGTTTAAGCTGGCGGTGTTAAGTTCGGAGCAGGGATCATCTTTACCCCTGCTTAAGCTGCTGGCGAAGCAGGGCTACTTTTCAAATGAATCAAAAAAGAAAGAGAGAACAGTTTTTCTTTCGGATTTTTCTTACAGCATTGGGTCACACAATAAAGAAGGTGAAAGTGCCGAGCTGATAGCGCTGCTACAGACTCCGTTTATGAACAATGCGAAAGATTTGCAACTTGCTGCTTTATCCGGCCTGGCAGATGGCATGGAAAAATCAGGGAGCAGGATTGCCGCGGATTCTTTGTTGATAAACCGGCTCAAAAATTTTGATGCAGGGCACTCAAAGGAAATAAAAGAAGTTATTGAAAGGATTAACAAATTGCGCGAAGTCTTAATCAAACAATAATTTCATATCTAAACCATAATAAATAAAGATAAGGTTCACGACAATCAGGAAAGTAATTCAAAAAAATATTTATGAATAAGATATGTAACAGAAGGGCATTTATCAAACAGCAATTGTTTTTCGGTTCCATGTTGATTGGGGGAGCCGTTGTATTGAACGCATGCAATGCAAACGAAGGCTCTCAGGAGAAAAAAGAAAATGCCGGTGATGTCAATCCATGTGAGGACATGTCCGGCTTAAATGAGAGTGATAAGCAGGCACGTACGCAGGCAGCATATGTTGAAAAATCACCTATTATAGACAGGACTTGTGATAACTGCAAACTCTATATCCCGCCTGCAGCAGGAGTAGAATGTGGTAGATGCTTATTATTTAAAGGCCCGGTATATCCATTGGGCTATTGTAGTTACTGGGCACCCCGGACATAATTAGTATTCTGAAATTATTTGAAGTTGAATTTTATTGTTATGCCGAATATAGTCAACCGTAAAAAGTTTTTAATAGATACTGCTGCTTCCGCAGCCGGTGTAATGATAGGCAGTAATTTTTTGGGATGCTCCGTTGAAAAGAAGCTGGTGAATACCGATTATTCTGTTATGTCGGAAGTTTTGAAATACCGCAAGTTCGATGCGCATTCCCATGTAGGCTTTCGGCCCAGACACGTAGAAGAAATTCTTGATTTTGCAGACAGGCTGGGGATAGAAAAAATGTGTATTTCAAGTCCTGTATCGAATTATTCCGGAAACGAACCTGAAGGTCCTGAAGAAATCAGAAAAGCTAATAACAGTGTAATTGATGCAGTGAAGCGATATCCCGACAGGTTTATCGGGTATCTAACCCTCAATCCACGCTATCAGAAAGAATCCATGGAAGAAATTAGCCGTTGTGTGGATCAGGGATTGTCGGGATATAAAGGTTATACACAGGTTAAAATAAATGACCCTTTGTATTATCCGCTTATCGAACGGTTTATTGACCTGAAGATGCTGATTTTTATGCATGCATTTTGCCAGATAGGAATGGGAGGGTACCGCATGAAATATGATGTCGGCATGGTTCCTAATACTTCCATTCCTGAAGATTTTGTTGATGTAGCCAAACGATACCCGGAGGGAATATTTCAGTTTGCACATATCGGGGGTGGTGGAGACTGGGAGTATGAATGCAAAATGCTTAAAGATTCACCGAATGTTTATGTTGATACCTCAGGCAGCAACAATGAGGAGAATATGATTGATTTCGCTGTAAAACATCTTGGCGAAGACAGGTTGTTTTTTGGTACAGACAGTTCCTATTATCAGGGTGTTGGCAAAATTCTCGCATCTAACCTGAACGAATCTCAAAAGAAAAAAATATTTTTCGATAATTATAAATACGTTTTAAAAAAACTGGGTAGAGATGTTGGTTGATATTAATGCATATATCGGACACTGGCCATTCAAGCAGCTTAAATATAACACTTGTGAAAAACTGCTTGAAAGAATGAATAAATTTGGGGTTGATGTTTCGGTGATTAGTAACCTGAGTGGTATTTTTTATAAAAATACACAGTCGGCCAATGAAGAATTGTATGATGAAATAAAATCGGATAGGCGATTTAGCGACCGGTTCATTCCTTTTGCTGTTATTAATCCTATTTATGCCGGCTGGAGAGATGATCTTGAAACCTGTAGTAATAAAATGGGGATGAAAGGAGTTCGTTTGTATCCGCTGTACCATGATTATGAACTTACGGATACTTCGCTTATCGAGTTGGTAAAGCGAGCCAGAGACAAGGGATTGACGATAGCCTTTACGCTTCGCATGGTTGATAAAAGGCAGCGCTCCTGGATGGATATAAGCAAAGAATGGGAACTAAAGGATATTGTTCCCATAATGCGTGAAGTGCCGGACGCAAAATATTTAATACTCAATATTGCCAATGGCATGCAATTGAACGATAAGGACACTGACCTTTTCAAAAATGCCAATGTTGTAATGGATACTTCAGGCAGGGAGATTTCCGATTTGGGTGAACTGATTAAGAAATACGGGAAAGATAAATTTGCGATGGGCACACATTCCCCAATCCTTGATTATATCACCGGGCTTTTACGCATTGAATCCCTGAGAAAAAATGAAGCTGATGAAGCGACGAAGGAACTTTTAAGATCCGGGAATGCAAAAAAAATCATAGGACTATAACTTTAATACAGTTGTACTATTAACAGAATAAAATAAAAATGTAAAATGGCTGCATATAACATACCTGAAAAAATGATCATGAAGATCATACTGTTTTTTGCTTTTGTTGTAACTAACCTGTCCGCCGAATCAAAGGAACCGGTGCAGCATATACACCAGGGAACAGAAAACTTAAAGAAGAAGCCTTACATAGTTTTTCTCATTACCGAAGATACAAACAACTATGAAGCGCATAAAACTATTCCTCTTTTTGCCGATATGTTTGAAAAAGAACATGGGTATACATGCAAAGTGATCTTGGGCAAAGGAACACACGGGGCATACAGCTATCCTGATCTGAAACCACTTGATAAAGCCGACCTGCTGGTAGTTTTTGCAAGGCGCATTGCTTTGCCTCATGATCAGATGAAGGCCATAAAAAATTACCTCAACAAAGGCAAGCCACTGGTAGGCATCCGCACCGCTAATCATGCCTTTAAGGTAAATGGTAAAATAGAAGATGGTTTTGAAGATTGGCCGGGTTTTGTTGCAGATATTTTAGGTTGCGAAAACCGGGGTTATGGTTCGGCAGAATTGGGAACTGATGTAACGATAGATGCTGAAGCCGGTGATCATCCGGTTCTTAATGGAGTTCAATCAGCACAATGGCATAGCACAGGGCAAATTTATCATGTGGCTCCTTTGCTTGATAAAGACGCAAAGGTTTTACTTTGGGGAAAGGTTGAAAATAAAACTGAACCCATTGCCTGGACACGTAAAGCAGGGAAGAGCAAAGTTTTCTATACATCGCTCGGCCACCCGGATGATTTTAAGGTAACATCCTTCCTGACATTATTAATTAACGGGATTAAATGGTCATTAGCAAAAGAAGGTGCCAAACTCTGAGTCAATCGCCTTCTCAAATAAAATTTGCTAATGAGTGCAGTAAAAAAATGCAATACAATTTTTCCAATTCCAGGGTGCCTACATGAAAGTAAAAGGATCATATTACAAATCAGGTAATGATTGGTCAGGATTGGATAATAAAAATGGTTCAGGCAAACCTAAATTTGATGCGAAGGAATAAGACAACTAATTATCTGTAATTTTTTTTCATAGGCAATCGTTGTTAGTTGAAGTTAACAGGGGAAGTAAGCAACTTCCCCATTTTTAAAATAAGAGATGTGGTATCTATTTTAAACCTGAAACATTTTAATAAATGAATTTTAGAAGCGAACTGGAAAAAATATTTGTAGCAGAAGAAAATATCCCGGATGAATATAAGTTGATTTCGGAGATACACCAGGATGAATATCTTTCAGATGGTAAAATGATCGGATGGAACGGCCCCGTTCACGAAGTATATTCTCCAATCTGTATCAGAACTGAAAACGGTCTGCAACGAAAATTAATCGGCTCTTATCCGGTATGCACGGAAAAGGAGGCGCTGGAATCCCTGGAGGCGGCTGTAAAAGCCTATGATAACGGCATGGGGGAGTGGCCGTCTATGGCGGTGGCTGAAAGAATTAAATGCGTGGAGAACTTTACACGCAAAATGCTGGATCAAAAGGATATCGTTGTAAAACTTTTAATGTGGGAAATCGGTAAATCGTATGCAGATTCAGTAAAGGAATTTGACCGCACTGTAGAATATATTTATGCAACGATAGATGCGTTGAAAGATATTGACAGGCAATCATCCGGTTTCAGGCACGAGCAGGGAATTATCGCCCAGATCCGTCGTTCTCCATTGGGGGTTGTTCTATGCATGGGGCCTTTTAACTATCCGTTGAATGAAACATTCACTACATTGATACCTGCCATAATCATGGGCAATACCTTATTGTTTAAGCCACCCAAACACGGTACGCTGTTACATTATCCTTTATTAAAAGCCTTTCAGGAATCATTCCCCAGGGGTGTTGTCAATACAATTTATGGCAGGGGACATGCTATTGTTCCCGCTCTGATGCAATCGGGCAAAATAAATGTGCTTACCCTTATCGGCAGCAGCAAAGTGGCTAACGAATTAAAAAAATTGCATCCTAAAGTAAACCGCCTTCGTGCTGTTTTGGGCCTTGATGCTAAAAACGCAGCTATCATAACAGAGAATGCGGATATTAAATTAGCTATCCAGGAAACAGTATTGGGATCATTATCTTTTAATGGGCAAAGGTGCACGGCATTAAAAATCATATTTGTTCATAAAAATATTGCGGCGCAATTTATTGAACAGCTTAACGCTGCTGTTGCCAAAGTTTCATTTGGCATGCCCTGGCAAACCGGCGTGGTATTAACACCTTTGCCCGAACCGCACAAGCCCGGGTATTTAAAGGAATGCCTCGATGATGCCCTGGCGCATGGCGCACAAATTATGAACGAAAACGGTGGTACTGCAGTTGCGTCTTTTGTTTATCCTGCTGTGGTATATCCTGTAAATAAAAAAATGAAGCTTTACAGCGAAGAACAATTCGGCCCGGTTATTCCTGTTGTTCCTTTTGAGGATATAAACGAGCCTGTTCAATATGTAATTGATTCAACACATGGGCAGCAGGTTAGTGTATTCAGCAACAACAAGCAGGAAGTAGCAGAAACAATTGATCAATTGGTTAACCAGGTAAGCCGGGTGAACATCAACTGTCAATGCCAGCGTGGTCCGGACTCATTCCCGTTCACGGGGCGCAAGGACAGCGCAGAAGGCACCTTGTCGGTACTGGATGCGCTGCGTTCATTCTCTATCCGCTCTCTTGTGGCTACTAAACTCAATGATACAAATAAGGAATTGCTAAATGAGATTGTACATGGTCACCATTCAAGTTTCCTGAGCACAAAGTATATTTTTTAATGAAGAAAGTTTCTTGTTTTAGTAAATGAATGGGGCGTAGGCGTTTGTGAGGACCGATGGAGAATATGACACTACGGGAATGTATAAGTATTCAATAATAGATAAAAGGCATATCTCCGTACAATTGTACAGTACTCCTTGCAATTGCGGAATAAAAGAAAGTTTCCTGTTATTTATTTCGAGTCAAATGATGGAGTAGACAAAACAGGATAGTAAATTGTAGATATCGGGTAAAAAATTGTATGAATTCAAAACTAAATTTGGAACGCATGGTTGGTTTATCTGTTCCCCTGATTATTGATATTAGCCGGTAAATGATGATAGGTTGAAAATTAGATGATGAGTAAATAATGGGAGGATAGAAAAATGGGCCGCTGGATTACATTCCTTTCGCATAAAATATTTCTCATAAGCAATAGGCAGTTTTAGTTTTTAGGGGAGGTAAGCAGCTTCCCCTTTTTCATTGCTTAAGGAAACTGCTGCAGGGATTGTTTTTCGGCGATAAAATGAATGCGTATCAAAATGATAAAGGAACTGGAATGAAAAATATTGAAGCGGCATATAAAAAATTATTGGACCCATCAGAGGATTTGATTGCTGATATTTCAAAACTGGATGGCGATATTCTGATCCTTGGGGCCGGTGGAAAAATGGGCCCGGCATTAGCAAAGCTAGCCAGGCAAGCTATTGTAAAGGCGGGAATAAGTAAAAAAATAATTGCCATATCCCGTTTTTCCGAGCCCGTGTTAGAGGAAGAGTTAAATCGGGAGGGCATCGAAACGATTTGCGTTGATTTATTGGGTGACCGTCAGTTGCAGGCCTTGCCCGATGTTAAAAATGTGCTTTATCTAGCTGGTACAAAATTTGGCACAGCAGGTAATGAATCTTTTACATGGGCTATGAATACGTATTTACCCGGACGTGTAGCAGAAAAATATAAAAAATCAAACATTGTCGTTTTTTCATCCGGTAACACATATCATTTAACACCCGTAACGCTTGGCGGCGCCACCGAGGAACGTATGCCGCAACCGGTTGGCGAATATGCTCAAAGCTGCCTGGGGAGGGAACGTATATTTCAATATTTTTCCTTGAAATATAATACGCCTATTTTAATATACCGTCTCAACTATGCCAATGATGTAAGCTATGGTGTGCTGCTCGAAATTGCCCGGTCGGTAAAAGAAAGCAAGCCGGTTGATTTAAGCATGGGCCACGTGAATGTAATCTGGCAGGGAGATGCCAATGAAGTTGCCCTTAGATCATTACTTCATTGTAGTGTCCCCTCAAAAATTTTAAATGTTACAGGCCCCGAAACATTATCTGTGCGCTGGCTGGCGGAAGAGTTTGGAAAAATGTTTGGGGAAACCCCTCAGTTTGTAAATGAAGAAAAAGCAACCGCATTGCTCAGTAATGCTGCTGAATCTTTTCGCCTTTTCGGTTATCCAAAAGTACCCCTCAAACAAATAATGGAATTATTGATGGAGTGGATAAACCAGGGCGGTAGAACAATTAGTAAACTAACTCATTTTCAGGAACGGCAAGGACAATTTTAAATTCAATGGAGAAAAATCAATTATCCTCTGATATTAAAAATTTACTTCAAAAGGGTACTGTAATTCCGGCGCATCCATTGGCCTTGCATCAAAATTTAAAAATAGATGAAGAAAGGCAAAGAGTATTGACACGATATTATATAGCCAGCGGGGCAGGAGGTGTGGCCGTGGGTGTACACACTACCCAGTTTGAAATCAGGGAGCCCGAATGTAATTTATTAGAACCGGTATTGCAATTAGCGGCGGAGGAAATTGAGCATGCAAAACTGGACCGGTCATTTATTAAAGTGGCCGGTATATGCGGACCCACTAATCAGGCCATAAAAGAGGCGGAACTGGCCGTAAAGTACGGCTATCATCTTGGACTTGTCAATATGGGGGGATTGAATTATTATTCAGAAACAGAACTAATCAAACGAATCATGGATATAGCTAAAGTCATTCCTGTTTTTGGATTCTATCTTCAGCCTGCTGTCGGTGGCAGAGTATTGAGTTATGATTTCTGGCGGGCATTTGCCGAAATTCCCAGCGTACATGCCATAAAAGTGGCTGCCTTCAACAGATATCAAACCCTTGATGTTGTGAGGGCGGTTTGCCATTCATCTCGTGTAAATGAAATTGCATTATACACCGGCAATGATGATAATATCGTCACTGATTTATTAACACCTTATAGGTTTGTTGTGAATGGAGAGAAGGTTGAAAAACGATTTGTTGGTGGATTGCTGGGACATTGGGCGGTGTGGACGAAAAAGGCGGTGGAGCTTTTTGCAGAAATCAGGCAATGCATTGCCAATGATTATAACGGGATAGAAGAATTATTATCCAAAGGTATTGAAGTCACTGATATGAATGCTGTTCTTTTTGATGTGCAACATTCGTTTAAAGGATGCATCGCCGGTATTCATGAAGTGTTGCGGAGGCAGGGATTGCTCGAGGGTCGGTTTTGTTTAAATCCCGAAGAAGAACTGTCCTACGGACAGATGATAGAGATTGACCGGGTGTGTAAAAATTACCCGCATTTAACCGATGAAGCGTTTGTAAAAAAATTCAGTGAGGCAGACACAAGGAAGATAGCGCTACATTGACCATTTGGGTTTGTGAAATATCATAAGAGCAACTGATTTTTACAAGATAAAAATTAGGCGTTTTATTTTTGAACTTAATTGTTGTATTGTCGGATCTTTTCGGAGCACTCCCCTAATTAATGATAAAGCTGGTGAACTGAAATCGTTTTACTGCCTGCAAACCAAATCGCATAAAATGTCACACCAATATATTGTGAAAAAGGAGATAAAAATTTAGTACCGATAGTACATAATATTGGCATCAAAAAAGGAATGTATGGTTAAAGATGAAATTAAACAATTGGCGGCGAAAAATTTTAAAACAGTTGTTGATGTCCGAAGGCAATTGCATGCCCATCCGGAATTATCCTTTTGTGAATATGAAACCTCTGCGTATGTAAAAGCCAGGTTGGACGAAATGGACATTGAATGGATTGCCATGGCAAATACTGGCATAGTGGCGCTTATAAAAGGCGAAAAACCCGGGGGCAGTGTTATTGCTTTGCGTGCCGATATGGATGCTCTGTCTATAACAGAAGGAAATAA
>JAFDXH010000039.1 GCA_018268075.1 Bacteroidota bacterium
GCAGCAAAAAAACATCATTCTAAATATGCCTTTGATGCAGAAGATTATCACCGTGGGCAGGATATAGATGATTCCAAAGAACAAAAACGAACCATTTTGTTAGAAGATAAATATCTTCCGGGCGCCGCCTACCTTACCGCAGCCAGCCCTTTGATAGCCACAAGTTACGAAGGCCATTATAACCGGCCTGTAACGGTAATCAATAACGTTTTTTCAAAAAAGTATTTGGCTCAAGCTATTAATGCGCCAACAAAGCCAATCAAATTATTTTGGTTTTCGCAAACAATAGGAAAGGGCAGAGGCATAGAAGATATAATACTGGCAATGCGGGAAATGCCAGCCGAAGCATACAGTCTTACTTTAGTAGGTAAATATGATAGCGCTATAAAGGATTATTTTATTGAATTGGGTGCAAAGAATGGACAGAAGGCGACAATCAATTTTATGGCGCCCATCCCGCCTGATGATGTATTTCAGTTAGCAGCAATGCATGATGTAGGATTAGCATTGGAAACCGGAAGAGACCAGAACAATTCGATGGCGCTTTCTAACAAAATATTTACATATTTACTGGCTGGTAATGCAGTGATTTTTTCAGATACCGAGGCACAAAGAAAATTTTATGAAGAAAACAAAGAGGTTGGCGCTATTTACCAGAGTGGTAATGTTGAGGTATTGAAAAATATATTATTGGAATTTTATGAAAATTTATCTGCGATAAAGAGTTTTAAGATAAATGCCCTAAACGTGGCGGCCACAAAATATAATTGGGGCGTAGAAAAGCAAAATTTTTTGAAATTAATAGAAGGTACGCTATCCAACTCCGATTAACATTAATCACCACCGGCAAGCCCACTTGCTTTTTCTCGGCATGCCCGGTGAGTTGGGAAGAGCGGGAAGCCGGTCGGGCCGCTTGCCCTTTGCGGCCAGACCGATGCGCAAGGAGAACGGCTCGATTGAATAGGAAAAATCGATCAGGCCGTAGGAAGCAACCGGCCCGATCGAACGGAAAGCCGGTCGGGCCGCTTGCCTTTGGCGGCCTGACCGATGCGCAAGGAGAAGGAAGCAACCGGCCCGCTCGAAGAAAGAATATCGATCAGGCCGAAGGAAGCAACCGGCCCGCTCGAAGAACGAATATCGATCAGGCCGGAGGAAGCAACCGGCCCGATCGAACGGAAAGCCGGTCGGGCCGCTTGCCCTTTGCGGCCTGACCGATGAGCAAGGAGAAGGAAGCAACCGGCCCGATCGAAGAAAACAAACTATTGAAAAAAGTTCTCATTTTATACCCACATTTTCCGCCTTCCAATCTTGCAGGTGTGCATCGTGCAAGACTATTTGCACAGCACTTACCTGAGTTTGGTTGGAAGCCGGTAATACTGACTGTTCATGAACAATATTATGAAGAGTTGCCCGATTGGAACTTGGTAAAATTGCTGCCTAAAGAATTGCGAATTGAAAAAGTAAATGCTTTCAAAATTACAAGACCCAGATTAGTTGGTGATATTGGGCTACGTGCTTTTTTTCAATTATACAAAAGAGCCAAACAATTAATTAAAAACGAAGGCTTTGATTTTTTATACATACCCATTCCTTCTTTTTACTGCGCTTTATTAGGCAGAATGCTACACCAAAGTACGGGTATAAAATATGGTATAGATTATATTGACCCCTGGGTGCATCATTTTCCCGGAAGCAATCAATTATTTTCGCGCCATTGGTTTAGTACCCGTTTGGCAAAATTTCTGGAACCGATTGCTGTTAAAAAAGCATCTTTAATTACCGGCGTAGCAGAAGGCTATTACAAAGCTGTATTGGAGCGTAATCCCCATTTAAAAAAACAGGCAGTTTGCGGCGCTATGCCTTATGGTGGGGAAGCGCTGGATCATGCTGCTGTAGCACAATTGGGGCGGGAGGCTTATCTATTCAAAAAGGAAACGGATAAAATACAGTTTGTATATGCTGGCGCTATGTTGCCTAAAGCTTATGGGCCATTGGAAGCTATTGCGGCTGCTATAGCAGCAAACCCCGGGCAATTTTCTAATGTAGTTTTTCATTTTATAGGTACCGGTAGCAGCCCAAATGATAAAGAAAGCTATACTATAAAACCACTGGCGCAAAAATATGGCTTGTGGCAAACTGTCTTTTTTGAATATCCGCAACGCATTCCTTATATGGACGTGCTGATTCACTTAAATATTGCAGATGCTGTATTTATTTTAGGCAGTACAGAGGCGCATTATACCCCAAGTAAAACTTATCAGGGTGTGCTGAGTGGCAAACCACTGCTGGTCATTTTGCATAAAGAAAGCACTGCAGTTAAGGTAATAAGAAATTCAAAAGCAGGGCTGGTATTAGAATTTGACGGTGAGAAAGAAGTAGGTATAATTGAAAATAAATTTGCCGGATTTTTTGAAAACTTTCTTGAATTTTTTAAAAATTTTAATGCAGTAAATGTGGACATAGAAACCTTTGATCAATATTCTGCAAAAAATGTAACAAAGCATCTGGCAGCGCTATTAAATGAGGCTATGCAGCATAATGATTGAACCGGTATCCATATCCTTATATTCAGCCGGAAAGCTACCTTCAGTTTCGGTACTATTGCCTGTATATAATGGTGGCAGCTACTTGAAGCAATCGTTGCAAAGCGTATTGAATCAGCAGTTCACTGATTTTGAATTGCTCATTATAGATGATTGCTCTAATGATAGCAGTTTTGAATATTTAAAGAGCATATCTGACCCACGCATTTCCCTGTTTCAAAATAGTAAGAATAAGGGCTTGTTTTACAATTTGAATTATCTTATCAGCCAGACTAAATCACCGTTAATAAAATTATGGGCGCAAGATGATGTGATGTATTCACAATGCCTGGCAAGTTTTGTATCCTTTCATGCAGCACATCCCCATATTGGTTTTAGCTATAGTGGCCGGGATATTATTAATGAGCATGGAGAGATAAAGGAAAATAAAAGAATAGATACTACACCCGAAATAATATCCACGACGCTGCACGCCCGCATAGCCTACTTTACTGGTTCTATAGCAGGAAATATTGCCAATGTATGTATCAGCAAAGCAGCGCTTGATAAAGTGGGCTTGTTTAATGAACAGATGAAAATATCTGCCGATTTTGATATGTGGGTACGGCTGGCCAAAGATCACGATACCGGATTTATTAAGGAGAAACTGATTCAGCTGCGCGACCACGACAATCAATTAAGCAGGAATGAAAAATATTATATCAATCATGTAAAAGAAGACATGGAAGTATATCATTATCTGGATAGCTATGTATCTGATGAGCAAAGAAGGGAAGGACATAAAACCATGAGAAAAAATAAAATGGTGTTCTATTATACTTTAATGATAAAAAGTTTTTTAAGAGGTGATTTAAAAACGGGCCGGCAATATTTTAAATTACTTTCTTCCTATGATAATATTTTTCTTTGTTCAATTTATTTTTTTAGAAAAAAGATTTTTGGATAAATAATAGTAAAATTTGAATAGCAGAATACAACCTATTGATGGATTGCGCGCTTTATCGGCCTTTGGTGTAATATGGATACATTCATGGGCGTACTGTAACAATCCTGCTATGAAAATAGGGGCAATAGATTTGTATCAGGCGGTAGCAATAGTAGGAAATGGTGTAGATTTCTTCTTTGTTATTAGTGGATTTTGTATGTACTTAATGGCAGGGAAAATGAAATTAACCATAAAGGGATATGGTCATTTTATTTATAAAAGATTTTTAAGAATTTCGCCGGCATATTATTCAGCAGTAATTATTTATGGGCTTTTTCATGAAGCGTATAGTGCTGATTTTTCTATTTTTCGAGAAGTGTTTTACCACTTTTTATTTTTGAATAATATTACCGGAAACACTATTTCGGGGCCGTTCTGGTCTATTGCTACTGAATGGCATTTTTATTTAGTGCTTCCTTTATTCTTGTTTGTAGCAAAATGGATTTCACTACCTAGAGCAATACTAATCTTTTCAATATGCTCTCTATTGTTTTTTTGTTTTGTCAATAAAGGATTTTTGTCTTATGGTTTGTGGGAGTCTCAAATTTTAGTCAGGTTTCCTGAGTTTGCTGTTGGTATATATGTGGCGTATATTTTTAAACATGGCAAGCCAATTCCAAAAATTTTCAATGGCACTAAGGGATTCATCTTTGCAGCTATGATTATGTATCTTGGTCGTTTTATGAAATTCACACCTTTCCTTGAATTTACTAAGGAGTATGGTTTCTATTTTAAATCTATTGCAGATACAATCATGGTAATTGGTTTTGGCATGCTGTTAATTAAAGCAATCACTCAGAAGTCAGCATTTTCGCGATTTTTATCGGGTAAGGTTATTACATGGTTGGGAAGAATTTCATACAGCATTTATTTATGGCATTCCCTTGTATTCATTTTATTGGGCAGATTTTTAATTCAGATAAAGGGCGCCCCGATGAGTGTATTTATAGTTTTTGTGCTGGTGAGCATTGCAACCATTTTTCTCAGCCATTTTTCCTACAAATATTTAGAATCTTTTTATTTTAAAAGGGAAATAAGGAAAAAAGCCATTTTGCCCTCATCGCATGAGTAATAAAAATCAAATTCATTAAAGAGATAATTCAGCTTGAAAAAGCTTGCCATCATATCTACTCACCCCATCCAGTACAATGCACCACTTTTCAGGCTTTTGCATGCCCGAAATAATATCTGCATAAAGGTTTTCTATACATGGGGGCAGCAGGTAATGCACAACAAATATGATCCCGGTTTTGGCAAAAGCATTCAATGGGATATTCCTCTGCTTGATGGATATGATTATGAATGGGTAAAAAATATTGCTGCACATCCGGGGTCGCACCATTTCAAAGGAATTGATAATCCCCATTTAATAAATTTAGTAAAGGCATGGAATGCCGATGCAGTGCTGGTATATGGATGGAGCTTTAAAAGCCATCTAAAAGCGATGCGCTATTTCAAGGGAAAAATTCCGGTTTATTTTAGAGGAGATTCTGTTTTATTAAATAAGAAAAGCTGGTTAAAATTTACTTTACGCAAAATATTTTTGAGCTGGGTATATAGCCATGTTGATATTGCTTTGTATGTAGGCACACATAACAAAACGTATTTTAAAAAATCGGGGTTAAAAGAAAAACAATTAGTATTTGCGCCTCATGCTATAGATAATAAAAGGTTTTTTGCTACTGAGGATATGAGTGCGATGGCACTAAAATGGAAAGAAGAATTAGGCATTAAAACATCGGATAGAATTTTATTGTATGCAGGTAAGTTAGACGAGAATAAAAATACAAGAATGCTTATTGATATTTTTCTGGAGGTAAATGAACCGTCTTGTCATTTTGTAATTGCAGGTAGTGGTGTTTGTGAAGAAGGCCTTAAAAAGGATTTTGGGAGCAGAGCAAATATTCATTTTTTGCCATTTCAAAATCAATCCCAAATGCCGGATTTATATTCGATGGCAGACATTTTTGTGTTGCCTTCTATTTCAGAAACCTGGGGCTTATCCATCAACGAAGCTATGGCATCTGGTAAGCCCGTATTAGTAAGCGATGCCTGCGGCGCTGCCATAGATTTGGTAAAAGATGGAATTAACGGATACGTGTTCAGGAGCAACCATAAAAATGATTTAAAAGAAAAAATGTACCAACTGTTGCAACCTGCCACAGATTTAAAACAAATGGGAGCTGCATCCCTTTCTATCATAAAAGATTGGAATTATGAGAAGGATGCAGAAGCTATTGAATCATTATTCTATTGAAGCAAAGAAGTATATATTTTGATAGCGGGGCTCAGGGGTTGTTGTTGCTCTTGCTGTTGGCTCAGTTTTTTTTTACCAATGGGGGCTATCTGTTTGTAGGTGCATTGGTGTTTGGTTTTTTGCTGCATAGGCTACAGCAGCCCTATAAGCCTTCTATATTTACCATCTTATTGATTTATCATTTTATCCAGATATCTGCATGGATATGGATGACCAACTACCTTGGTGAAGATGTGAATTATAAATCTCCTCACTCCGGATTAGCCATCTTAATGGCTTATGGTGGCTTAATGGCTCTTTTATTGCCAGTAATTTATTTTCATCATAAAATACCGCCTGTATCTTTTGCCACTTTACGAAAGCATGCAGACAGGCTTTCTATACAAAAAACTTTTATTGCCTATCTGATTGCTTTTTTTTCAATGAATGCATTGGGTGCAATGGCCTTTGCATTTGCCGGATTATCTCAGATTATATTCAGCTTTGTAAAAATAAAATGGTTTTTCTTTTTATTATTTGGCTTTCAGGTAATAATCAAAAGGAAAATGATCCGGGAATTTTTAATTTTTATTGGTATTGAATTTTCAATGGGATTTTTCAGTTATTTTTCTGATTTCAAAACGGTATTTTTCTTTTTGGCCTGCCTTGCGCTTACCTTTTTGGTAAGGGTTTCGTTGAAACAATTGGTGTATGCAGTGGCATCATTGATTATTCTTATTTTTTTAGGCATTACATGGACCTCCATTAAGGGCGAATACAGGGCCTATTTAAATCAAGGTAGTAAATCGCAAACTGTACAGGTATCGCAAGAAGATGCTACCAATAAATTGTTGGAATTAGTAAGCCAGGAAAAAAATGACAGTTCGGCTACTGAATCTTTTTTCAACAGAATGCAATATACCTGGCATCTTGCCAAAGCAATGGATCATGTTCCTTCTGTGGTGCCGTATCAGGAAGGAGACAATTGGCTGGAGTCTTTATCCTTCTCGCTTACCCCCCGATTTTTAAATCCAAATAAACCCTTGTATGACGCCTCTGCAAAAGCTACCAAGTACACGGGGATTGCTTATTTGCGTGGCAATAGTGGTGTTTCATTTAGCTTAGGGTATTTTGCTGATAGCTATGTAGATTTTGGTTATTATGGCATGTTTCTTCCATTAATACTTATTGGTTTTGTATATGGCAGCACTTATTTATA
Organism: Bacteroidota bacterium; assembly: GCA_018268075.1. Lineage (GTDB taxonomy): Bacteria > Bacteroidota > Bacteroidia > Chitinophagales > Chitinophagaceae > Ginsengibacter. Next base: position 6,984 of record JAFDXH010000039.1, read on the forward strand.
TATCTTAAAAAAGTCTTCTGATAATTTTATTTTTAATTATGCAGTAGTAGGCGCTTTGTATATGGAGTTTGGCGCGCTTGAAACCGACAGCACTTATCTTGCCGGCAGATTATTTTCAAGCCTTCTTGTTTTTTGGGCGCTAAGGCATTTCGTATTTCCGTGGTTAATAAAATACCTCACATGGGTAGCGCCTACGCAAAAAGAATTGTAACCATACATGCCACATCATAGATTTAATTGAAAAAAATTTTCATCACCATTCCTTGGTTTCGGCCCGCATTCAGAGCCGGCGGCCCTATACAATCTGTAGCCAATCTGGTAAAAGAATACCAGGAGGATATAGCCTATTATATATTTTGTGGCGATACAGATTTAAACGGTGCAGCCCTTTCTAACATAGAAACCAATAAGTGGACTAAATACAATGACTACACGAAAGTATGGTACAATGGGCCTGATAAAATTAGCGACAATCTGGTGCGGCAGGTAGAGCTTATTAAGCCTGATACCCTTTTTATCATCGGTTTATTTTCCTGGCATTATAACATAGTTCCCTTATTATTCTGCAAAGGGCCAAAAAAAATTCTTTCCACCAGAGGCATGCTGCATGCGGGCGCCTTATCGCAAAAGAAGTGGAAAAAGAAAATTTACCTGCGGCTTTTTAAATTATTAGAGATTCATCATTCTGTTTCCTTTCACGCTACAGATGAGGAGGAAAAAAACTTTATCCTTAATAAGTTTGGCAAAGTAGCCAGAGTATTCGTTGCCGGTAATTTTCCTAATAAAATTTCTCTGCAGCCCATTCCGCCAAAAGTAGCCGGGCAATTAAAAATGGTAAGCATTGCATTAATCAGCCGCATGAAAAATATATTATTAGTGTTAGATGCATTGAAGGCGCTTGCTGAAGAAATAGAATTTAATATTTATGGCCCCATAAAAGATGAGGAATATTGGAATGCTTGCAGGCAGGAAATAAAAAAACTTCCAACAAATATCAAAGTGCAATATGGTAAAGAAATAGAACCTCAACAGGTGAGCAGCATACTAAAGGATGCACATTTATTTATGCTGCCCAGCAAAAGTGAAAATTTTGGCCATGCTATTTATGAAGCGCTCTCGGCGGGCAGGCCGGTAATTACAAGTCACCACACACCGTGGAATAATCTACAGGAGTCAAAGGCTGGTATCAATGTTTCTGTAAAGGATAGGGACGAATTGATAAAAAGCATTCAATTTTTTGCAGCAATGAATGAAGTGCAGTTAGCGGAATGGTGTGGGGGCGCAAAAGATTATTCAGAAATAAAACTGCAATTAGAAGGCCTAAAATTGCAATATAGTAGGATGTTTCAATAGGCTACTATCCACCGGGGATCATCACTCCCGGTCGGGCCGCTTGCCTTTTGCGGCCTGACCGATAAAGTGAGATCAACCCACAATCGGTCAGGCCGTGAGGAAGCAAGCGGCTCGATTGACCCGTTTCCGGTCAGGCCGGAGGAAGCAACCGGCGCGCGCGGATGGACCCATAACCGGCCCGACCGGATCAACTAAAACCTTAACCCATCAACCCTAAAAATTTCATATTAATTTACCTGCTGAAATTTGCAGCAGTTTTTTGCCTCTGCTATTATGGTACCATAGCAATGATTGGGCTTGCTGCGCCTGGCGGCTATCATATTTTATTTATAGAAAAGTACCTGGACTATGTAAGTTGGATCAAGATATCCTTAATAAAGGCCACCGCTTTTATCCTTTCCCTATTCCACATTCCTACTGTTTCCGAACCCGGGTTTCTGATCAGGTTCAAAGGGGGCAGGGGAGTATTCATTGCTATGGATTGCGTAGGCTATGGTGTTTACAGCTTTTGGATTGCATTTGTAATAGCCAACAAAGGTGTTTTTTGGAAAAAAATCAAATGGATCATTATTGGAGTGGCAGGGCTTTGGTTTATTAATGTAATTAGAATTACTTTATTTTTAACCTCCATAAATCAGGGGTGGCCGATGCCGTTGGGTCTAGATCATCATACCTGGTTCAATATTATTGCTTACCTCCTTATATTTTTTATGATTTGGATATACGACAAATCGCATGGCAAGGCGGGCATGCAGAAAGTAAAAAAAACTAATGAACAATAAAATCAAGACCGATTTGGCTGCCTATAACAATGCCTGGTACCGGCCAGGCAACCCAATAAAAAGAGCCTGCTGGTATTTTGTAAATACAGTTTTTTTTAGAACTTCTTTTTTCCCTTTTTCGGGCTTCAAAGTTTTTCTTTTAAAATTGTTTGGGGCAAAGGCCGGGCAAAATATCCTCATCAAACCTGCTGTAAATATTAAATATCCGTGGTTTTTGAAATTAGGTAATAATGTATGGATTGGCGAAGAAGTATGGATAGATAATTTGGGAATGGTGAGCATCGGAGATAATGTATGCCTGTCGCAGGGAAGCATGATATTATCCGGTAATCATGATTATACCAAACCGGGCTTTAATTTGATCATAAAGGAAATAATGCTCGAAGACGGAGTATGGATAGGTGCAAAGGCCATCGTATGCAATGGAGTCGTTTGCAAAAGCCATTCAGTACTTTTAGTTGGCTCTGTGGCAGTACGCTGCCTTGAGGCTTATGGCATTTATCAGGGCAACCCCGCCGTGAAAGTAAAAGACAGAAATAAGTAGTAGAGACATGTGATGAAAATAGTTTTTCCAATACTTTATAAATTATGCAGTGTAGATGACCATATATTTCCAGATTTTTTATCGGATTTTTCGATCGGTATAGTTATTGCTATGTATTTATTTTTTTGTGGAATTATGTATTTTCATAGCATAAATAATTAGTTAAGACTTCCATTTAATTTCAGAATACTAAAAAAACTGAACCAATTATGTTATTTGTCATAAAATTATTACTTTTATATATAACCTGAAATGAAAGTATCTATAATAACCGCTACGCTTAACTCTGAAAAGTATCTTGCTGATTGCTTGCAATCGGTAAGAGGTCAATCGCATAAAGATATAGAGCATATAATAATTGATGGTAAATCTACCGACAATACTATTAAAATAGTAAATAGATTCAAGGATGGAATTGCCCACTTTATTTCTGAAACCGATAAGGGTTTATATGATGCAATCAATAAAGGCCTTAGCTTAGCCACCGGCGATATAGTGGGCATTCTTAATAGTGACGATATCTTTGCTTCAGATGATGTTATTTCTAAAATAGTTTCCTGTTTTGAAAGTTGCAATACAGACTCGGTATATGGCGACCTTGAATTTGTAGATCCAGGGAATATAAATGCCATCACCCGAATTTGGAAAGGCGTGCCCTATAAACGAAATCGCTTTCTTTGGGGATGGATGCCTGCTCACCCAACTTTTTATTTGAAACGTAGTTTGTTATTTGATTTTGGGTTTTATGAAAATCATTATTTTTCTGCTGCCGATTATGAATTTATGGCAAGGTATCTTTATAAGCATAAAATCAGTTCTACTTATCTGGAACAAATGGTTGTAAAAATGCGTACCGGTGGTGCAAGCAATGGAAATATCAAACGCAGGTTGCGTGCAAACCGCCGTGATTATCTTGCAATGAAAAGGAATAATATTCCCTTTTCATTTTTTGTTTCCATACTAAAGCCTATCAGTAAATTGCACCAATACAAAAATGGAATTTCAAAACAGGTGGTGCGGCAATTTCCATTAACTTCCAAGGTGGCAGATAATCCACAACCGGTAGCCGAATCTGGTGGTAAACCTCATGTTTCGTATAGTAAATAAACAAGTTCAATTGTTAAGTCCTGCTTTTAATTGGTTGCATCAGGATATTCATTCTCATCTCCTTCCCGGAATTGATGATGGCTCGCCGGATGTAGCCACTTCTATCAATTTGGTTCGGGCTTTATCTGAAGCAGGAATTAAAAAATTTATTTGCACCCCTCATATTATTGGCGATATGTATCGCAATACTCCAGCCACGATCAATACAGCATTGAATACATTGCAACAGGCATGCATAACCGCAGGACTGGAAGTAAGTATTTCGGCAGCAGCCGAGTATATGATGGACGATTATTTCCTTTCTCTGCTAAGATCAAAAGCGCCCATGCTTACTTTAAGCAAGAATTATCTCCTTACCGAACTTTCTTACGCTGCCCCGCCATCTAACCTGGAAGAGATGGCTTTTGAAATTCAAACATCTGGTTACATTCCCATTCTTGCTCATCCTGAGCGATACATCTATTTGCATAGAAATAGAAAGTTTTATGATCATTTAAAAGACTTAGGGTTTCTGTTACAATTAAATTTGCTTTCGCTTACTGGTTATTATGGAAAGAATGTGGCTAAGGCTGCTGAATTTCTGATTAAAAACAAATTAATTGATTTCACAGGTACTGATCTTCATCATGCAAACCATCTTATGGCGCTTACCGCCCCCGATTCCCTCCGCCTATTTGAAAAATATTTCTCAAAAGAATATTTTAATAATTTTGAAGAAAGAATGACCTAACCTATTATTCATTTTACTGCCACAGGGTTTTGCTACTTATCTGAATTGTTATGGATAGTGAAATGGCTGAAGTATAGTGGCTTAACCACAGGTACATACAAGGGATACTTTTCGTTTCGGGATAGTATTCTAAGCTATTATTTTTTGGGGCTCTTTGCCATTTAAAATCATCATAAATTTGTTCTCTTTATCAGTAAAGTAAAATGTCGCCTCTACTTTCATTAAATAAATATTTTTGGAAATACAAATGGTTGTTTCTTCTTGGTATTGTTTTTACAGTATTATCAAATTATTTCAGGATACTGGCGCCACAGGTCACCAAATATGTTTTAAATACAGTAGAGGTGGCGCTTCATGAAAAATCTATGTCACCCTCGGGGCGTGCTGTTTCCCATTACGACCCTTTGGTAACCCAGGTAGTTGACCAATTAAATAAAAAAAACGTTTCCTTTAAAACCAGAATATTTTACTCTGGAATTACCCTTTTGATTTTAGCGCTTATTAGTGGTATTTTTCTTTTCTTAATGCGGCAAACAATTATTGTAATGAGCCGCCATATTGAGTTTGATCAGAAGAATGAAATATTTAGCCATTATCAGCAACTGGATATGCATTTTTACAAAACGCATAATACCGGCGACTTGATGAGTCGCATCTCTGAGGATGTAAGCCGTGTGCGCATGTACTCCGGCCCGGCTATGATGTATCTTATTAACCTTGCTGCTACTATCGGATTTTCAGTTTCTTATATGCTTCATGAAAACAGAGAACTTACTTTTTATGTTCTATTGCCATTGCCTATATTGGCTGTTACCATCTATTATGTGAATACTATTATTAACCGTAAAGCAGATAGAATTCAATCTTTACTTTCAGATCTTACTACCAATGCTCAGGAATCCTATTCCGGTATTAGGGTTATAAAATCATTTGTGCAGGAAAAATCAATGTTAGGTTTCTTTGAAAATAATAGCGAAGAATATAGAAAAAATGCAATATCACTTGCTAAAACAGAGGCAATTTATTTTCCTTCTATGGGATTAATGATTGGGCTAAGTACGCTCATAACTATTCTAATAGGAGGCATGTACGTAATTAACGGTACAGTGAGTATTGGTGTCATTGGCGAGTTTGTAATGTATATCCTTATTCTTACTTTTCCGGTAAGCGCTATTGGCTGGACGGCAAGTATGATACAGCGTGCAGCTACATCACAGCGCCGTATTAATGAATTTCTAAATACTGTGCCAGCCATTGAAAGCCCAATAAATGCTGTGAAGGAGATACAGCTTACCGGTGAAATTCTTTTCCAAAATGTAGATTTTATTTACCCACATACAGGCATACACGCAATTAAAAATTTTAACCTTTACATCAGGCGTGGTGAGAAGGTGGCCATCATTGGAAAAACTGGTTCCGGTAAGACAACATTAGCCCAGTTGATGTTGAGGATGTACGATCCTCAAAAGGGAGACATATTATATAATGAAATTTCCATAAAAAAAATGGAAATAGCTTCTTTACGTGCGCAGATTGGATATGTTCCACAGGATGTTTTCTTATTTAGCGATACTGTTGCTGAAAATATTGCCTTTTCGCAGCAGCATTTTAAAATGGAAAGCGTAGAAAGAGCTGCTGAAGATGCAGCAGTTGCAGGTGAAATAGATCGTTTTCCTGAAAAATACAATACTATGATAGGCGAGAGGGGAGTGACCCTGAGTGGCGGCCAGAAACAGCGCATTTCTATTGCCCGTGCCCTCTTAGAGGATCATAATATTGTAGTGTTTGACGATTGCTTAAGCGCTGTAGATGCAAAAACTGAAAATGAAATTATTGGTAATCTTTATAATTATTTGAAATCAAAAACCGCAGTGATTATCACACACAGAATATTTTCATTATTCAACTTTGATAAAATAGTAGTGCTGGAAGATGGAGCTATTAAAGAAGAAGGTACACATCTATCCTTACTCCAAAAAAATGGGTTATATGCATCTATGTACCTACAACAACAAAAGCATGAACAAGATATAGAAAATTAAATTTTCAAGTTTGAAACCGAATGAAATGGATTGGCGCGATTTAACCATAGGAATAAAATATACAGCAATATGCGAAAAATAATTTCATTTATGCACCTATCACTTGATGGTTTTGTAGCTGGGCCCAATGGAGAAATGAACTGGATTAAAGTGGACGAAGAAATTTTTGATTATGTTGGTAAACGCATAGGCGAAAGCGATACTGCTTTATATGGACGGGTAACCTATCAGATGATGGAAAATTACTGGCCATCAGCAGGCAACAATCCCAAGGCGAGCAGGCACGATATTGAACATTCTAAGTGGTATAGAAAGGTTCGAAAAATTGTATTATCAAAAACATTGAAAGATGAAGAATTAATTAACACAACCATCATCAGCGAAAATCTTCAAGTGAGCATAAATGAAATAAAACAATCTCGCGGCCTTAGTACTTCAGAAAATGTTGAGAGCAGTGAGATATTGCTTTTTGGCAGCCCTACAGCAACCCATTCACTCATGAAACTGAACTTAATTGATGGGTTTTGGTTGTTTGTTAATCCGATTATTCTGGGGCGAGGCATTCCATTGTTTGAAGCGATTTCGGAGAAAAAAAAATTAACCCTTTTGAATACCCATCAATTTACTTCGGGTGTAGTAGAACTGAATTATACCCTGAACGAGCAATAACTGCTGAAAGATCATGCCTTTACCTGTAACCTGAGATGAACATCAATTAGTGTAACCATAAAAAAATAGTGTTTAAGTTTCTAAAGGGCACAATTGTTTTGCTATTATTAGAGGCCTAATAGTTCTGGTTTATTAGAATGGCGCTAAGCGTGCTCAATAATAGTTTTAAATTTGGGGTAAAAGTGAGTTTGGTGTTAAAAAACAGCTCATAATCCGAAATGCTCTTAACAATTTTGTCAAACCAAAAACAATTTTATCTTTGCCCGGTCAATAAAAATTCAAATTCAAAAAATTAACAAAAGTGGCGTACGAAAACAATGAAAGAAAAATGGACAGCGTTTATAGCCAACGATTGAGAGCAGGCAAACGCAGAACTTACTTTTTTGATGTAAGAGAAACACGTGGGAATGATTATTACCTCACGATCACAGAAAGCCGGAAAAAATTCAATGAAGACGGGTATGACCGGCATAAGATCTTTTTATATAAAGAAGATTTTAATAAATTTTTAAAAGGACTGACAGAAGCTATAGATTTTGTAAAAACTGATCTGATGCCTGACTTTGATTTTGATGCGTTCAGTCATGAAAATGACAATTATGAAGGAGGTACACGCCCTAATGCTGAAGGCAATACCGAAGATCAATCAAATGCAGATGCACCAACGGGAATAGCGGCAGCAGCAACACCGGAAATAGAACAAAAACCTGAAGAGCCTAAGCAGCCTGAACAACCGCAAGATGGCGGTAACAACCATGACAACTTAAGCAATGAAGTAGTGGATAAATGGTAATATGACCTTATTGTTTTATAAAGATCCTCTCAAGCGTTGGGAGGATTTTTTTTGTCCTGAAATAAAGGATAATGTGGCCAAAAATGATTGTTTTCAAATCGGATTTATCCGAATATTCCGTAGTAAATTAGTTTGCGTTTTTGCTAATAGGGTTTTGTAATGATTACCGGAGGATTTTTGGAGAAAGGATTGGGTATGGGTACAGGCCGTACTGGTGGATCAATCAATTTAAATGGCATTGTATTTCCTTGATACACCGGCATGTTGGAATGAAAGGCAGGCGATAGGCATTTCATATTATCTAAAGGGAGCTGATATACTTTACCCAAATTATTTTCAAAAAGTAATTTAGCACCCGGCACATTGAAGGCGAGATCTAAATTTTTGATTAAAGTATCTTTTAAAAATGGCGAAGGGGTTTTATAAATTTTTAATTCATCTATTTTGGGAGATTGCGCAATGGCTGCATGAGTCATTAATACAAAATAAAATAATGGGAAAAATTTCATAAGTGACAAATTTAGCTATTACAAAATTACTTTTTTTTAGCCATACATCAATCCCTCAGTCGCTTATAGGCATTGATCAAACCATTGGTAGAAGAGTCGTGTGTGGCCACTTTATCATTAGTATCTAATTCTGGCAAAATTTTATTTGCAAGCTGCTTTCCTAATTCTACACCCCATTGGTCGAAGCTGTATATATTCCAGATAGCCCCCTGCACAAAAATCTTATGCTCATACATTGCTATTAATTCGCCAAGCGTAAACGGGGTGATCTTGGTTACCAGAAAAGAATTGGTTGGTTTGCTTCCTTCAAATTCCTTAAAGGGTATTAATTTTTCAGGAACTTTCTCTGCCTGTAGTTCCTTTTTGGATTTACCATTCATTAGCGCTTCCGTTTGAGCAAAAAAGTTGGCTAACAATATTTTGTGGTGATCGCCCATCGGGTTATGGCTTATAGCTGGTGCAATAAAGTCAGCAGGTATAAAGGGAGTACCCTGATGCAGCAATTGATAAAAAGCATGTTGCCCATTAGTGCCCGGCTCGCCCCATATTACCGGACCTGTAGAATAAGTTACTTTTTTTCCATTACGATCTACATGTTTTCCATTGCTCTCCATATTGCCCTGCTGAAAATAAGCTGGGAAACGATGCAGATATTGGTCATAAGGAAGTATCGCTTCTGATTGGGCTCCAAAAAAATTAATATACCAAAGGCTTATCAGCCCAAGTAAGACAGGGATATTTTTTTCAAAACTTTTTTCTCTGAAATGTTTATCTGTTTCATAAGCTCCCTTGAGCAATTGTTCAAAATTGTCATAACCAACAGTAAGCGCAATTGATAATCCTATGGCACTCCAAAGGCTGTACCTACCACCCACCCAATCCCAGAAAACAAACATATTAGCAGTGTCTATGCCAAATTCTTCTACACCTTGCTTATTGGTACTCAGTGCTACAAAATGTTTTGCAATCGCTTTTTTATCTTTCGCACTTTTTAAGAACCAGTCACGTGCAGAGTGTGCATTGGTCATAGTTTCCTGTGTAGTAAAGGTTTTGGATGCAATGAGGAACAATGTTTCTTCCGGTGTTATTTTCTTGAGTACTTCAGCCAGATCTGTTCCATCTATGTTGCTTACAAAATGGGGCTGCATGCCCTGTATCCAATAAGGTTTTAGCGCTTCTGTCACCATGTGAGGCCCCAAGTCGCTACCGCCGATACCAATATTCACGATATATTTTATTTTCTTTCCTGTATATCCTTTCCATTCGCCACTGTGTATTTTACTACAAAAGTCCTGAATATGTTTTTGCTCCTTCTTTACCGCAGGCATTACATCTTTTCCCTCTGAAAGTACTGGCTTCCCTGAGAAATTTCTTAATGCGGTATGCAATACCGACCTGCCCTCAGTGCCATTAATCAGTGCACCGGTAAACATAGCTTTTATGGCTTTCTGCAATTCACATTCATAGGCCAGCTCCAGCAAAAGTTGCTTTGTAGTGTTGTTGATCCTGTTTTTAGATAAATCACAAATTATTTCCGGCAACGAAAAACTGAAGTTTTTAAATCTATCAGGGTCTTCCACAAAAAAATCTTTAATAGGAATATTTTTTATTTCTTTATGGTGCTCCTTTAATTTTTTCCAGGAGTTTGTTTGTGTTGGGTTAATAGAAGGGATCATGTTTTATATATTGTAAGTTTCAATCAATTTAAAATGCGATTAAAAAATCCTCTATTGGATTCGGAGGCATATCGAAGTTACGATTTGAGCACAATAATAAAGCCGAAAAGTTTTGTATGGGTAAAAGTATACGCGATAAAAAAAGCGGCAATTTGATTAACTTATTTTATAATTTTTCTTTGAAAGGAAATGTCAATTCTATATCATCCTTTTGTATAAATAATAAAAATATTAAGTTGAAATGAAGGTTTGTTAATCATTTCTTAACCGCCACTTAACATTGTGGTAACATTACAATAGTCTCTTTGCAGCATCAAAAAAAACGGATGCATGAGAACTATTTTTATTCTACTTTTTCTAAGTTTTTTTTCTTTAAAATCATATTGCCAAGCAGGCAAGATTGAAGGAAAAATTACCGATTCAAAAACCGGGCAACCATTAAGCAATGTATCGGTTTCCATTGCTGATAACGATAAAGGTGTGATTACCGATCAGGATGGACATTATACCATTATTTTAATTGCTAAAATGCCTAAATCTATTAAGATTTCTTCTGTTGGTTATAAAACTAAGATCATTGAAAATGTAGAAGTATTGGCAGATCAGGTTATCAATCTTGATGTGGTTTTAGAATCTGCTGCTAAAACCGAAGAAGAAATTATCATCAAAACTACCCGCCGCCAGGAAACGATAGCATCCCTCATTGCTTATCAAAAAAACACCAACACCGTAGCTCAGGTGGTTTCTGCCGAAAGCATTAAAAGATCGCCAGACAAGAATACGAGTGAAATACTAAAAAGAGTTCCAGGCATCTCTATTCAGGAGGGTAAGTACATTATTGTGAGAGGATTGAACGACCGGTACAATCAAACCATGCTGAATGGTATTTTAATGGGAACTACAGAGCCAGACAGAAAAACTTTTTCATTTGATATTTTCCCTGCTGGAATGATTGACAACCTTATTATTAATAAAGCTTTTGTTCCAGAATTTTCTGGTGAGTGGGCTGGAGGATTAGTACAGGTAAATACCAAAGATGTTCCTTCAAAAAATTATTTTAATATCTCTGCAGGCACAGGATTTAATACCCAAACTATTGGTAAGGATTTTTATACTTATAAAGGCGGAAAGCTTGACTGGCTGGGCATTGATGATGGATTCAGGGAAATTCCCAACGCCCTTCCTGTAAAATCAAAATTTGCTTCATTTGAAAGAGAAAATAAAAGTGAGCTAGGAAAAGTATTCAAAAATGTATGGAGTGCAGATAAAAGTAATTCCAACTTTTTGCCGGAGATGAACAGAAGTTTTCAATTGAGCGGCGGTATCAATAAACGGATTGGCGATAAAGGCAAACTGGGTGCAGTACTGGCTTTAAACTATAATCAATCTATTAAGCGTACAGATTACTTAATCAACAGGTTGTTTACTGTTCAGAGCGATGTTGCCGATATATCTTACGATTATCAGGATAAAAAATACAGCCGCGATATTTTATGGGGCGGCCTTGCAAACGTAACGTTGCAACTCGGGAATAACAACAAGATATCTTTCAAGAATTTATTCAATGTAAACGCTACAAATTATGTAACCGAGCGGACTGGAAAAGATTTTGATTTCATTCCCGGCGCAGGCGCAAACATAAGAGCCACAGAGCTTGCGTTAAAAAGTAATCTATTTTTTAATACCTCACTTTCAGGAGATCACAACCTGGTTGGGTTAAAAACCAAACTGCACTGGTACGGCAATTTTAATATTCTTGATCAATATATTCCTGACCAGAGACGAATACAATATGTACAGGATACAGCGGCCAATGCACCTTACAAGTTATTGATCGGTGCTTCTCAAAGCTCTCAAAAATCCGGGAGCAGGTATTACGGATTTTTGAATGATTACAATTATACTGCCGGAGGCGATATTACAAAAGCATTCAAATTATTGGGAAAAAACCAGCAAATAAAAGGCGGCTATTTTTTTCAGGTAAAGGATCGCTTGTTTGATTCAAGGCCTTTCGCAGTATATCTTCCGTCAGATAATCCTGCATTGATTTTGCTTCCTGCCGATAAAGTTTTCAGCCCTGAAAATTTTGGAAATGGCGCTGATAATAAATTTGGGTTTAATGAAATTTCTGGCGATCAATATCGCTATATCGCCAATACAATTTTAAATGCAGGCTTCCTTCAGTTGGAAAATCAATTTACTGATAAACTAAAAGCCACTTACGGGTTGAGAATAGAAAGTTACGATCAGGTAATCGGTAGCATGAGGCAAAGTGATCATCGGCATTTGCATAAGAAGGTATTGGATTATTTACCGGGTGTAAATATTACCTATAAATTAAACAACCAAACCAATTTAAGATTGTCAGGCTCTCAAACCGTTATCAGGCCTGAGTTTAGAGAGTTGAGTGATTTTGCTTTTTATGATTTTGATTTAGGGGCTACCGTTACCGGTAATCGCGTATTGGAGCGAACAAAAGTTACCAATGCAGATTTAAGGTATGAGGTGTATCCAAGAGCCGGAGAATTATTTACAGTAGGTGTTTTCTATAAATATTTTAAAAACCCTATTGAACTTTTTTATAACCCAAGTTCCGGCGGCGCCAGCACTTTCAATTATATCAATGCCGATAAAGCGTACAGCTTTGGTGCTGAGTTAGAATTCAGGAAAAGACTCGACTTTGCCGAAGCGCTTAAAAACTTTGTTTTCCAGACCAATATCTCTTATGTCTATAATCGTGTTACCAAAAATGATGCAAACCTCGACAGGCCCATGCAGGGGCAAAGCCCTTATGTGATAAACGCTTCGCTGCAATATGATGTAGAGAAATACGGATTGAATACCACCTTGCTCTTTAATCAGATCGGCGACAGAATTTTTTATGTTGGCGGAAACGATTTTCCGCCCGTAACGGAGCAGCACCGCCCATTGATTGACCTGCAGATAGCAAAAAAGATTCTAAAAAAGGAGGGCGAAATAAAAATGAATATTACGGACTTGCTTAATCGGAACAATCTTTTTTACCTCGACATGAACAACAACAGGAAATATGATAAAGGCTATGATGCACTTGCCATAAAGCGCAAATATGGAAGCACCGTAAGCTTTACTTTTTCTTACAACTTAAAATAAAATTTAAAACGAAAATTTAAAAATCAACAAATGAAAAAATTATTTTATCTGGCACTTTTTGCAGTGATATCCTCTGTAGGTTGCCGCAAAATAGAAGTAGATGGCGGTTCAGGCAGCGGGAACGGAAATGGAAATGGAAATGGCACTCCCGAAAATACAATCCTTGAAGGGCGCATTTCGCAAAACAGGACACTGAAAGCTGATAATGTTTATAAACTACGCGGGCTGGTATATGTTACCAATGGCGCAGTACTTACCATAGAACCAGGCACTAAAATTGTGGGCGAAAAGGGTAGAAATGGCGGCTTGATCATCACCCGTAGTTGTAAAATTATTGCAGACGGAACACCTGAAAAGCCAATTGTTTTCACCTCCGAATCAGCTAATCCACAAAGAGGGGATTGGGCAGGTGTGGTGTTGTTGGGCAATGCGCCTACTAACGCTTCATTCAATGGCCAACAAGGCATTGGTGAAATAGAAGGCGGTATTAATAACAGTGATGGGCTTGGGCTGTATGGGCTTGGCGCCAGTTCTAACCCAGCAGATAACAGTGGTATATTAAGATATGTGCGTATCGAATATGCAGGCTATGCTTTTCTTCCAGACAAGGAAATCAATGGATTAACATTTGGCGGAGTAGGTAATGGTACCATTGTAGATTATGTGCAGGTTTCTTATGCTAATGACGATTCGTTTGAATGGTTTGGCGGCACTGTAAATTGTACACACCTTATTTCTTACAGAACATTGGATGATGATTTTGATACAGATAACGGGTTCTCAGGAAAAATTCAATTTGGAATTGCATTGCGTGATTCTGCCGTAGCTGATATTTCAAAATCGGAGGCTTTTGAAAGTGATAATGATGCTAACGGGAGCCAGCTTCTTCCACAAACCAAAGCTGTGTTCAGCAACATGACTGTGGTAGGGCCAAGACAGGCTGCCAATAATGTAGGGAATAGCTTATTTCTTGCGGCGGCACAAATTCGTAGAAACTCTTCGCAGTCTATTTTTAATTCGATATTCATAGGATGGCCGGTTGGTTTATTAATTGATGCAAGCAAAGGGTTTCCTACAGATAATAATTTTTCAACCGGATTATTTGTACAAAATACCATTATAGGTGGATGCGCAACGCCTGTAAGCTATGCTGCAAGCACTACAGCGCCTACCGGAGCTACGGCTGCCACCATTTTGGATTGGTTTAATACGGCATCCTACGGCAATACTATTTTGAGTACTACCGCCGATGTAAAATTAGGAGCGCCCTTCAATTATTCAAATCCTGATTTCAGTCCGCAAGTAGGCTCACCGGCGTTAACGGGAGCCTCATTTTCTCATTCCAGTGTAAAAAATGGATTGACAGCAGTATCCTATCGTGGCGCTGTAGGCGCTAATGATACATGGTACAAGGGATGGACAAAATATTAATTGAATAATTGAATTGAATTATCCTTGAAAAATTAACAAACTCAATATCCGATTTGGTAACAAAAAGATATTGAGTTTGTTCAATGTTAGGCTTTAAAAATTAGTTTTGTGTAAAGAACATTTAATGGAAATACAACCTAAAAAAGTTTTAATAGCGGAAGACGATCATGATATTCTGGAGATTGTTAGGTATAATCTGGCGTTAAATGGTTATGAAGTACATATAGCGAGGACGGGTAACGAAGCGTTGGATGTGGCCAGAAGAGTAAAGCCCGACCTTATCATTCTCGATATTATGATGCCGGACAGAACAGGCCTTGAAGTATGCAGAATTTTAAGAACAGATGCCTCATTCAATGATACATTCATTCTTTTTCTCACAGCATTATCAGATGAAACAACGCATATCAAAGGATTAGAAACCGGGGGCGATGATTATATTACCAAACCTATTAGCCCGAAAATACTCATCAGTCGTGTAAATGCATTTATCAGGCGAAGCCAAAAGGATGAAGATAAAATTCTGGTAATGGGTCCTATTTCGATAGACCCTATAAAGTATTTGACTATTAAGGATGGCCAGGAAATTCTCTTCGCAAAAAAGGAGTTTGAATTATTGTATCTGCTGGCTTCCAAGCCGGGCAAAGTTTTTCAAAGGCAGGAAATTCTCAATCGCATTTGGGGCAATGAAGTGATTGTAGGCGACCGCACTATAGATGTACACATTCGTAAGATCAGGCAAAAATTAAATTTGGATTGTATTACTACTATTAAAGGTATCGGGTATAAATTTAATTTGAATTAGCATTTTAATTGTTGTCGTATTATGTTCAAATTTCAGAATCTTTCACCCAGAAAATTATCACTTTTCGCATCCATTCTTTTATCAATCCCTGTAGGACTGGCATTTATATGGCTGGGTAAAAATTTTACTGATGGGATTATTGCATTCGTAATAAACATGGCACTTAGTTATCTGTTGATCAGCTATGTACTCGATACTTTTATTTATCGAAAGATAAAATTGATTTACAAATTTATTTATAATACCAAAGCCAATAAGAAGGAAGAAATGTATAATAAATATTTACTTCCAAAAAAGGGTATTGATGAAGTAAGGAGCGATGTAGAGAAATGGGCTTTTCAAAAAAGAGAAGAAATAGCTGTTTTAAAAAGCAATGAAAACTATCGCAAAGAATTTTTGCAAAATCTTTCCCATGAATTTAAAACTCCCATTTTTTCCATTCAGGGTTATGTAGAAACTTTACTGGATGGCGCTATGCATGAGCCGGATATTACAGAAAAATTTCTTACCAATACGCATAAAAATATCAAGCGCATTGTAGAGTTGATTAAAGACCTCGATGAAATTACAGAGTTGGAAAGTGGCGAAAAGCCCTTGGTTAAAGAGCGCTTTTATATTCAGGATCTGATAAAGGAAATATTTGATTCATTATCTATGGATATCGCTAATAACGGTATGCATTGCAGTTTAAAAAAAGGGGCTGAGGTGCCGGTAATGGTGTATGCAGACAGGGAAAAAATAGGGCAGGTATTGACGAACTTAGTACAAAATGCGATCAAGTATAAAAAATATGAAGGAAAGATTGTAGTAAGTGTGTACAAAACTGAAGAGAAAAAAATTTTAATAGAAGTAAGTGATGATGGAATTGGAATTACAGAAGAATCGCTACCTCGAATATTTGAGCGATTTTACCGCACAGATGCAGGCAGGGGCAGAAATTCAGGAGGTTCAGGCCTGGGGCTTTCTATTTGTAAGCATATTATAGAAGCACATGGCGAAACGATTCATGCCCGCAGCAAACCCGACATTGGAACTACCATAGGTTTTACGCTCAGTGAATTTTCCAGATAGCATTATTTTTATAATCTTTCTATCACGTCAATCGTTTCCTGTACCATTTGTTCCGTAATATCCAGGTGAAGTACCATTCTTATTTGATTTGGTGAAATGGCCATCATTTTTATATTTTTTGCCAGAAACTTTTGTACAATTTCGGCAGCAGTATTAGGTGCTACAATTTCAAAAATGATGATGTTGGTGTCTATGGGCATTATTTTTCCTGTGAAATCTTTTTTTGATAATGCTTCGCCTATTTGCACGGCATGCTGATGGTCCTTTACCAAGCGATTTACATTATTTTGCAAGGCATAAATCCCGGCGGCTGCCATAAACCCGGCTTGCCTCATGCCGCCTCCAAATACTTTTCTTACTCTACGGGCTTTTTCTATAAATTCCTTGCCACCTAATAATACACTGCCAACTGGCGCACCCAAGCCTTTGCTAAGGCATACAGAAATACTGTCAAATATTTTTCCATAATCTTCTGGCGATTGTTCTCTTGCCACAATTGCATTAAACAATCTGGCACCATCTAAGTGAAGTTTTAGGTTATTCTGAGTGCAAACCTCCTTTATGGCTAAAATGTCCATCCAATTATA
>JAFDXH010000003.1 GCA_018268075.1 Bacteroidota bacterium
AATTAGACACGGCCATTCACAGAATAGTAGATTTAGCAAAATAAGTTTTGTAGTCTCCATATTTTTCCATACATTTGACATAATAATTAGAATCATAGATTCACATATATTTTTGTTCATAGAACAACTTACAATTAAAACACACAATTATGGATTTAAGTTTTGTAAAACAGAAACTGGCCGATGGTGCCAACAAGGGTAACAAACGCGAAAAAATTGATTACTCTAAAATATTCTTTAAACCAAAAGAAGGTAAATACCAAGTTCGTATTATCCCCAACAAGTTTCGAAGTGAATGGCCATTACGTGAAATACAAATACACTATGGCTTTGCTAAAGGACCAATTTTGGCTCTTACAAATTGGAAAGAATCAGACCCTATTGTAGACTTTGCTCAAAAACTTCGCAAATCAGTAGACAAAGATGATTGGCAATTAGCAAATAAAATTTCCCCCAAAACACGTTATTTCGCCCCAGTATTGGTACGTGGGGAAGAAGCACAGGGTGTTAGATTATGGGAAGTTGGAAAGTTGGTCAATGATCAATTAATGGGTATAGCAGCAGATGAAGATTATGGCGACTTTACAAATATCACTGATGGTAGAGATTTTACAATAGAAGCAACAGAAGATATTGTTGTTGGAAGAAAATGCATCAAATGTACTCTACGCCCTAAAGTAAAACCAACCCCTATCTCAGAAGATGCAACTATAGTTGAAAAGGCATTAGAAAACCAACCAGACATTTTAGAAATTAACCGTAAATATTCCTATGATCAATTAAAAGATATTTTACAGAAATGGTTAAGTCCTGAGAATGAAGAAGAAACATCTTCAAACACCGAGGAAGTAGATGCTAAAGATACTTTTTTGGAAGAAATTAATGCTCCCGTTGTTGCTGACATGAAGCCTAAAGCTAATGTGGCTGATAAATTCGATTCCCTTTTTAACGAAAATTAATAATGCCTGATATCACCCACGATAATGACTATCGTGGGGTTGATATAAATTCGTTAAATTAAATAAATCAATATGGCTAAAAGCAATACTAAACTAACTCAGGTAGTATCTGAGTCATTAAAACAGTCCTTTGATATTGATAAATTCAAAAAATCAAAATTCTTAGGGGAATCATCTAAATTTAAAAAACAAAAATGGATACCTTTTTCAGAGGCTATGCGTGAGGCCCTTTCAATTCCCGGAGTTCCCATGGGGCATATATTTGTTAATAGAGGAGGTTCGGATACTGGTAAAACTACTCTAATGATTGAAGTAGCATCCACAGCCCAGAAAATGGGTATTTTGCCGGTTTTCATCATAACCGAGCAAAAATGGGACTTCACCCATGCTCAAAAAATGGGTCTTCAATTGGAAGAAATCCCAGATGCAGAAACCGGAGAGGTAATGGATTATAAAGGTTTTTTCATATATGTTGATAGAACCTCTTTAAACTCTATTGAAGATGTAGCAGCCTTCATTGCTGATATGCTAAACGAACAAAGAGAAGGTAAATTACCTTTTGACCTGTTATTTTTATGGGATTCTTCAGGATCTATCCCTTGTAAAATGAGTATAGAGCAGGGTAATAACAATCCAATGTGGAATGCTGGAGCTATGGCAACCCAGTTTGGTAATTTCATTAATCAGCAATTTCCTCTTTCTCGTAAAGAAAAATATCCATACACCAATACTTTTTTTGTCATTAATAAAACGGGAGTGCAACCGGCGTTGACTCAAATGTCACAGCCTCGTATGACAAATAAGGGGGGAAATGCAATGTATTGGGATGCTACAATAGTTGCTACTTTTGGAAATGTTACCAACAGTGGTACTAGTAAGATTAGTGTACAACACAAAGGTAAAAAAGTAGAATTTGCCAAACGTACTAAGGTTGCAATTGATAAGATACATACTGATTAT
Organism: Bacteroidota bacterium; assembly: GCA_018268075.1. Lineage (GTDB taxonomy): Bacteria > Bacteroidota > Bacteroidia > Chitinophagales > Chitinophagaceae > Ginsengibacter. Next base: position 1,920 of record JAFDXH010000003.1, read on the forward strand.
GGTATTGCTACTGCGTCAACAGTTATCGTTACCCCCCACGGATTTATTCCTGACACCCCCGATGCTGTGAAAGAATATAAAAAACAACACGCTCACGAATGGTTTAATGAACAAGTTGATGTTTATGATTTAATACAAACCGAGGATAATAGTGAGTGGCTTGAATCAAGTACTATCTCTCCTGTTATAGAAATAGATAAAGCAGAAGAGTAAATATATCTTTGAAATTTTAAATATTTGTTGTTTGGAATATTAAAACAGAAGGACTATTTAAGGAATGGGATGAAAATCAAAGCAAAGAACTATGAAAAACAAATATACGAATATACTATCAGAAATTAACAATGATGAGCGGGGAGTTTCTAACTCTGTTTTAATAGTTGATGGAATGAATTGTTTCATCAGGTCTTTTACAATGATTAACCATGTCAATAGTGAAGGTTTTCACGTCGGAGGATTAACAGGTTTTTTAAAATCAATAGGGTATGCTATAAAGATATTAAACCCAACTAAAGTAATAATTGTGTTTGATGGGGTTGGTGGCTCGAATGCTAGAAAAAATTTATACCCAGAATATAAAGCTAATAGGAATGTGAATCGCATGACTAATTATTCTATTTTTAGCTCAAAAGAGGAAGAAAATGAA
>JAFDXH010000040.1 GCA_018268075.1 Bacteroidota bacterium
ATATACCAGTCAGCAGAGCAGCCGGAAAAAGAGGGCGCTGCTATTACATTAAAAGTTGATGGAAGAACTTATGATTTTCAATTAGGCTTTAATGAAAACACTATTCTTGAAGAAGGCCTCGCTCAAGGCATTGACCTTCCGTTTGCCTGCAAAGGCGGAGTATGCTGCTCTTGCAAAGCAAAGTTGCTGGAAGGAAAAGTAGAGATGGAAGCTAACTATGGACTGGAAGATAGCGAGGTAAAGGATGGCTATATTCTTACTTGCCAATCGCACCCACGCACGGCCCGTGTAGTGGTAGATTATGATGTGTAAATTTGATTGGCGCAAGTAAATCCCAATACCCTTTGGTTGGTTTTTCAAATAGGCGTTATATAATATGTCCATACCCTCTGTGAAGTTGCGTTTTGGCCTACGTACACCACCAAGCTCTTATTCACTTCTCAACATCCATTTTTTCGGATGCAGACAAGCTAAAAACCCTGTCTTGTCCTGAAAAAAGTTTACAACTTGTCAAGCGAAATTTGTCAGCCGGAAAAAGGTTGTGTATTATTGTCAAACCCTGATGAATAAAAAGCTCTATCCTTATTGCAGAGGACAAGTAAATTTATGATATAAGATGCTACCCCTAAAAAAATTCACTTTCCACTATCAAATCTTTAGTATTATACACTTTGTATTGTTCTTAGGACAATCCACCAATCACTCTTTCAAACGGCTCGAGTTCTCAACATAGTAAACTCATGCAAAACTCAACTTAAAAGTTGTGCCTTCATCCGGCTTTGATTCTGAGATGATGTTGCAATTGATGGCTTTTGCGAGATCTCGTATGATGTGCAGCCCCAGGCCATGCTTTGAGCCACTACCTACAGAATCATCATATAAAGCCTTCAGCTTATCCTCATCAATACCCGGCCCGTTATCAGTGATGGATAAAAATAATTTATTGTTTTCATGCCAGGCCTTCCATTCAATTTTTCCTTCCGGGATCTTTGATAATGCTTTTATTGCATTGTTGGTTAAATTATACATGATGGCTCTCAAAAAATTTTCATCAGTTTCAATATTCAGGTCATTTTCATTGATGAAACTGAACCGAATGTTTTCATAATCGGCAAAAATTTTCTCTATGTAAGAAAATAAATTATCCACTTTTATCAAATCATGCTCAGGCTTGAATTGCTGCATCTGCCCTTTGCTCCACAGCAGCATGCTTTCCATTGTTTCTAATAACGATTGTGCAGAATTGCCGATCTTGTTTTCTCTTTCTTCTGCCTGTTCTTTGCTTAATGCTTCTGGTTTTATTTTTCGCAGGGTTAAAAAATTCACGAGGTTGGCAATAGGGGTGCGAAGGTCGTGGCTGAGGATGCCGAAGAATTTTGCTTTTAATTTATTGGCATCATCAAGCTCTTTATTCAGGTTTATGAGCTGCTCGTTTTTTTGTTTTCGTATGGCGCTCACGCGATAAAATAAAAACCCGATGGCAGCCATCAACAATAGCCCGCCAAGCAACATGAAAATATTTTTCTTCTGCTCGCTTACCTGTAATTTTTGCTTTTCTATTTCAAGGTTTTTTTTATCTATTTCATTCCTGCTTTCAAGTGCTGCTATTTTATTTTTCTGGCCCTGTGAAAAAATTGAATCATTAATAGCAGTAAAATCTTTGAAATTTTCAAGCGCTGCTTTATAATTTCCTTTTGCTTCTTCTAAATTGGCCATTACTTGTTTTATGTCTGCCATATACTCCGGGTTATTGGTGGTTGCGCAAAGTGTTTCACCTCTTTTAAGATATAGTTCAGCGCTGTCAAAGTATTTTCTTCTTTCATTCCCGGATTTTGACATACCAAGCGTATAATAATTTAATCCGAGGTTTGCCAGATTCAGTATTGCATTTTGTGAAGACGGTACTATCTCATCTACTATTTTCTGTACTCTGAGAAACACCGCTATTTGTTTTGCGGGATCCGCATCTGCTGTACCTAAATTGGTAAGCACCGATACCACAGCAGCCCTATTGCCAAGTTTTTCATCTATGGACAACGCTATTTCAAAATTCTTTTTTGCAGCCAAGGTATCCTTTTCTTCCAGCTTTAGTATGCCGATGAATTCGTATGCTTTTGCAACGTGAATGAGCGCATTTGCTGCTTCCCCTTTTTTTATAGTGAGAGCTGCATATTCGGCTGCTTTCTTATAATCCTGTTGAGTGATATACAGAGCAGTGATATTTGTTCCCAGCATCGCGGCTTGTTCATTATCGCCCGATTCCTCTGCAAGAGCAAGTGCTTTAAAAAAATACTCTGACGCTTTTGTGAAATTTGATTCTCGCTGATAGCTCCGTCCGATATTGTTCATATTGGCAATCATAAATCGTTTTGCATCGAGCTCTTTATTGATGTCGAAACTTTTTTCAAAATAATTTCTGGCTCCTGTATTGTTGCCGGTATCGCCGGTAAGTAGGCCAAGGCTGTTATTGATATTAGCTTCCCCTTTTTTCCACTGCAATTTTTGCGCAAGCTGAAGACCGGAGTCCGCATATTTGATGCCTTCCTTGGGGTTAAAGGAAACATAAGATTGTGAGATGCTGACTAACAATTTCACTTTATCGGTGTCTTGCTTTGAACGCGACAGTTCATACAGCAACGAATCAAGCAGATTATTGGTCTTTTTTTGCGGGAAAGCTAATACTGTAAATAATGTAAATATTATCAAAAAAAATAGCTTCATGCAGCTTATTGTTTTAAGAAGTCAAGTGATTCTTTATATGTTCTTCCCAACGGCAATGCAATATTATTGGCCACCAGTACTTCATCGCTGCTGATTCTTTTTATAAAATTTTTTTGCACGGCGTAGCTTCTGTGTATGCGCACAAAACTCCTGAACGTTTTTTCCTTCAGCAGTCCGCTGATGGGGGAGAGCACACTATATTTTCTGCTATTGGTTACAATGCTTGTATAATTGTTCAATGCTTCAAGGTAGATTATTTCATGCAGTTGAAGTTTTATCTGGTCATGGCCATCTTTAATAAAAATAGTATCTGCCCCAAGTGTGTGGCTCAGTAAATCAGATTTACGTTTGAGTGTAATAAAATCCTGTAGTCTGTTGATGGTTTTGCTTAACCTTGTTGCGGAAAAAGGCTTCACTAAAAAATCGAGTGCAGCCATTTCAAAACTTTCCACGGCATAATCAGGATAAGAAGTGATGAACACGCATGCCGGAATGTGCATGAGTTGTTCACGTAATCCCAATCCATTCATTTCCGGCATATCAATATCAAGGAACAAACAATCAGGCGGTTTTTTTTTGGCAGCTTCTAATCCAGCAAACGGGGATTCATAAGCTCCGGCAATTTCAATTAAAGGATACATTTCCAAAAAGGCGAGAAGGGTCAGCCTATCTATTTCGTCGTCATCTACCACAATGCATGAAATCTTGTTTGTCATACCGTCTGTTAGATTGAATTAATTCCATATCAAAAATAGATTTTTTAAGGCAAGAATGGAGTTCGCCAATTTAAAATGCAGTTTACCATTTTAGTATTTATTTTAATTGTTGATGAGAGTAGGTTTGGGGTAGAAAAAAATTCTACACATGAAAAAGCTATTGCTCCTGTTTTCCCTGGTATTTTGTATTTTAATTCTTGTTGAAAGCTGCAAAAAACCCCCTCCACCTCCTCCGGTTTCAACTGCGCCGACAATAACGTCTATCAATCCAGGTTCAGGTTTTCCAAATACTCCGGTCACAATTACAGGCACAAATTTTAAAACAACGCCTGCGGATAATACGGTGAAATTTAATGGCACTGCTGCTACTGTTACCAGCGCAAACACAACAACCTTGGTAGTAACTGTGCCTTCCGGCGGAACCACAGGGCATGTGACAGTGTCAACATCAGATGGGAGTGCAACAGGGCCAGTGTTTACATATCAGGCTGCACCGGCGCCAACCATCACATCTATTTCACCCACCTCAGGTGCGGCAGGAACAGTTGTTACCATTACGGGTACCAATTTTGATGTTACACCTGCCAATGATATTGTAAAATTTAATGCTGCTGTGGCAACTGTTACAAGTGCAACTGCAACATCTATTGTGGTTACAGCGCCTGCTGCTGGCACAACCGGTAATGTAACTGTTGCAACTGGTAGTGGCACAAGTAATGGCGTATTGTTTACTTACCTGTCGGGTCCTTTTGTATATACATGTGGCAGCGTAACAAATCTAAATCCTAATTGGGGATATTGGAAGAATTCTGTTTTTGCGGCTGCAGCTACCTGCAACTATGCATATTCCATAACAGGTTTGGCCAATGATATTTATGTTGCAGGGCCTGCCAGTACCAATATGCCCACTTACTGGAAAAATGGGACCAGCATTCAACTCTCTTCGCAAACTGGTAATATAAGTACTATCGTTATTTCGGGTACAGATGTTTATTGTTCTGGCGCAAATAACAATGTTAACAGCGTTTGGAAAAATGGTGCAGTAATCAATACACTTCCAAGTGCCTCTACTTCTACACTTGCGTCTGGCAATCACGGATTATTTGTTGCTGGCAGCGATGTTTACGTGGCTGGCTATCAATACGGCCCCGGAAACGCATATTTTCAGGCTGTGTACTGGAAGAATGGTGCAGTTGTTACGCTAACAACAGGATTTAACAGTAATGCCAGGGCTACTGCTGTTTTTGTTTCCGGTTCAGATGTATATGTGGCAGGTACCGAGGAAGAAAAAAGTGGGATAGGGGTTATAAATCAGGCCCCTCGCCTTTGGAAGAATGGGGTATCTGTTCCATTGACAACACCTGCCAACAACCTTTATAACAATACATCCAGTTTGCTGGTAGCCGGCAGTGATGTATATGTTGGCGGGCAGTATAATAGAGCAGGCGCCGTATGGAAAAACGGTGCGATGATAAACACATCCGGGTATGCAGTAGCTGAACAGGTTACATCCATTTTTTTGTATAACAATACAGATTTGTATGTGTCGGGAAGCTCTTCTTCATCCGGAATGAATGGCTACTGGAAAAACGGAAATTTTGTAGAAATGGATCCCGGTTGTAGCACTGTCGGCCCTGCATGTGCAGCTACTTCCGCCAGCAACGTATCAGGCATTTTTGTGAAATAAAAATTCAAAAAATATAAAGTATGAAAAAAATATTTCGGCTCCAGGCATTTCTGGCTGCACTTGCGCTTTCGCAATTTACACATGCACAAAACGTGGGTATTGGCACAACAAATCCTACTTTTCCGCTGACCTTGCAAACTTCCGGGAGCACGAGCAACTGGGGATTCATGCACACCAATGGAACTACTTATTTAGGCTCATTTATTTATAGCACCGGGGCAGCAGCGTTTGGCACTCGTTCAAATCATCCACTATATTTTTTTACCAACAACAGCGATGCGCCACCGGCAATGAGCATAGATGCTGCCGGCGTAAATGTTGGCCTCGGCACCAGAACGCCGTTAACCAATCTTGATATTTACGGTTCTAATACCCGCATACAATTAACTGATAATGGATCAGGCTATGCTTCCACATTTTCCAGATATGCTAACAGGCTGGAAATTCAATCGCCGGACATTTTTCAGGTGGCGATGGGCACAGTGGCTAACCCGAGCTTTTTAATTAATTCATCGGGTAATATTGGCATGGGAAATAATTCGCCTAACAACAAATTGGAAATAGGAACTGCAACAGGTTTTTCAGGAAATGATTTTGCCATTGGCAATAATGGCAAAGGCATGTCCTTTTACCAAAGTGGTGCTGCCTCATTTTGGTATAGCAATACAAATTTTGCACTGATGCCGAATACCGGAAATGGTTTTGTTGGCATTGGCACTACCACACCTTCGCAAAAATTGGAAGTAAATGGCAATCTGAAACTTTCAGGAAATATTATTGTTGACAATGTTCAAGCAATGGCTTTAAGCAGCGGGTTTCAAAACTATGGCAATGGCTATCAGGTGGCGTCTTATTATATTGATAAAGAAAACCAGGTGCATCTAAGAGGCAGTGTGCTTACCTCCGCATCAAACGGATCTATTTTTCTGTTGCCTCCGGGCTATCGCCCTTTGATGTCAGAAATTTTTGTAGTGAACAACATTAGTAATTCGACTGCTGAAATTAGGGTTGATAATGGTGGTAGCATATTCTTTTATAGTGGTGTTACTGGCGTACAGGTATTCAACCTCTCGGGCATCACTTTCCGTGTTGACCAATGATTCAATAAAGGCAAAAAATAAATAGCCAATAAAAAATTGTTTCTTATGAAATCTTTTTTACTGTTGCCCTATTTCATATTAGCGCAATTAACCGAATGCGCTGCTCAATTGTATCTGCAAAACGGAGCTGTGCTGAGCTGCACCAACAATGCAATCATCTGCCTGCAGAATGCAGACCTTGTGAACAACGGAACTATTAACCTTCAGGCAGGCAATGGAAAGTTTGTTTTTACAGGGAATTCAAATAATTATATTGACGGTAGCAGCATTAGTACGCTCGATGAGCTTGACATATCTAAAACAACCGGAAACTATTTATTGCTGAAACAGGATGCGAATATTGTAAGCGCTATTCAATTCATCAGCGGGTCAATTGACCTTAATAAGAAACATATTTTTTTACAGCAGCCAACTTCATTGTTGGTGAACGAAAGCGAAAGCAGCCATATTACCGGTTTATCAGGCGGGGCCGTCAGCATCAGTAACAGTTCTGTAAACGCACCTACTCAATATAATATAGGCAATCTGGGAGCCATGATTACTTCTGCTCAAAACCCTGGAGCATTAACCATCAGCCGTAGCCATGTGCCTGTTACTTTTAATGCTAACAGTGGCATACAGCGGACTTTTTTAATTTCTCCTGCCAATAATAATGCGCTCAATGCAACATTCCGGTTTTATTATTTGGATGAAGAAATCAACGGGAAAGATGAAAGCACACTTGGGCTTTGGAAAAGCACTGATGGCAACACATGGAATTTTGTTGGCGCCGATAAACGGGATGCGATAAATAATTATGTTGAAAAAAACAGCATTACCGATTTTAGTTACTGGACACTATCAGATGCAATGAATGTTTTGCCTTTAAAATTAATTTCATTCAGCGCAACTTGTGAAAATGATCATTCCTTCTTAAAATGGGAAACGGCGGGTGAACAGGATATGAACCGCTTTATTATTCAAAAAAACAGTGACGGCAATCAATGGAATGACATTGGTAATGTCCCTGTTCAAAATATTTCATCAGGTGCAAAATATAGCTGGAAAGATGTTAATCCTACTGACCGCGCTTTCTACCGTTTGAAAATAATTGACAATTCGGGGTCATATTCTTTCTCTCCTGTTTTCTCCGGAGGGTGTAGTGGATTGTCAATGCCTTTCTTAGCGTATCCTAATCCAACAGACAATGCGACAACAGTAAGAGTTTCTGTAAGGCAAAGCGCAAAGGCACAATTGATGCTTATAAGTATCACAGGTGAAATTTTAGAGATTCATGAATGGTATCTTCATACAGGTGTGAACACTTTCAATCTACCAGGCATTGCCAAACTTGCTTCAGGCACATACATTGTCAGGTTAATATTTAATGGCAACAACCTTCAGCAAAAGATTATCAGGAAATAGAGAGCTTTGATATTTAATTATGATAACGAACAGGGCCTGCTGTATGTATGGTATTAGTGTTCCGTCTGCCCGGAGTCGCTACAGATTGAAATGTTAAAAACTGAAACTAAAAATGCAAAGAAATTTTCTTTGTCTATCTCCATGCCCGAAATGATTTCTTAAACCATGAAAATATCTCCGTCAAAAAGTCTGTCTCTCAAGAAAAAATGAAAATGGTTTTCTTGTCAGCCAGAAATAGAAATCTTGATTATTTGTTCGTTTGCTGTAAAAAAAATTTCTCTGTTGCCTGTGCTTGCCAAAATCCTTTTTGTCAGTCGAAAAACCACCTTTAAAAACTTGTCAAACGAAACTTGTCATCGGAAAAAAGCTTGAGAATTATTGTCAAACTCTGATTAATAAAGGGTTCTGGCAGGCATCCGGCGGATTCAAGATTCTCGCCCGAACCCCAATACGAAATTATCGTAAAAATCATTATCTAAACGACGATAGCAAAATATCTTACTTTGAATTTTATAAAATTGCAACTTCACTAGCGTTTTGATGTTATAAATAAAAGTTCTTTGAAAGTATTGTCAATATTGAGTTTGCAAGGATTTTGGGCCTAAGACGATTTGATTTTTAAACCAGTTTTAATTTTATATTTACCTGACAATCAGTTTGTTATGAATTCAGGTAAATATATTTTTTCTCAAATAATGGATTTAGTCTCTTCTACATCATTTCAAACCCTCGTCAATCGCTATAAGGGGGATTACAAGGTAAAAGAATTTAGTTGTTGGAAACAGTTTTTATGCATGGCCTTTGGGCAATTAACTCATCGTGAAAGTTTGACTGATACTTTAATGTGTTTAAAAACAAATGCACATAAAATGTATCATCTTGGCTTCGGCGAAGTGGTAGCCAAAAGTACGCTTTCAAAGGCCAATGAGAACCGCTCGTACAACATTTATCAAGACCTTGCAATGATGCTTATTAAAGAGGCAAAGCGATTGTATTTAAATGATGATGAGTTGGAAGTATCCCTTAAAGGGAATGTTTTTGCCATTGATGCTACAACCATTGATTTGTGTTTGTCCATTTTTTTTTGGGCTACCTTTCGCAGCACAAAAGGAGGAATAAAGCTGCATACGCAAATAGATTTGAAAACGTCCATTCCGGAATTTATTTTATTTTCCATTGCATCGGTTCATGATGTAAACGCACTCGATTATATTTCCTTTGAAGCCAATAGCTTTTATATCATGGACAGAGGATACGTAGATTACAAAAGGCTTTACAAGATTCACCTGGCTGATGCATTTTTTGTTACAAGAGCAAAAGATAACATGAATTACAGGCGGCTGTATTCACATCCAAAACAGAAAACTGATGGCGTGCTTTACGATCAAACAGTCATGCTAAACAATTATTATGCATCAAAAGATTATCCTGAAAAATTACGAAGAATAAAATTCGAGGATGAAGCCACCGGAAAAGAATTCATATTTCTTTCCAATAACTTCCATCTCAAAGCAACAGAGATTGCACAACTTTATAAGCACAGATGGAAAATCGAATTATTTTTTAAATGGATAAAGCAACATCTCAAAATAAAAACCTTCTGGGGGCACAGTGAAAACGCCGTGAAAACTCAGGTTTGGATTGCTATATCAATTTACGTCTTAGTGGCTATCGCCAAAAAGAAATTTATGCTTGAAAAAAGCCTCTACGAAGTTTTACAGGTTTTAAGCCTCTCGCTTTTTGAAAAAATGCCCATAAATCAACTGTTTCAGCGAACTCAATTACAATATTTCAAAGAACTAAATCATAACCAATTGAAAATGTTTGACTAATATCAAAACGCTAGTGATAGCACATATTTATTAAATGAAGAGTCCTGTGGTGGTGCAATTTTACTAAGAATCGCCATCGCATCCGCGGGCAATCCACCAACTTTTACAGGTGACTCCTTTTGGCAAGAAGTTAATGATGATATTGAGTATAGTACCAAAAATAATTTGAAATAATGGATAGCTTTCATGATTATTTTTTTTAGTCCTATTTTTCTAATTCTAAAGTTATTGAAATTTTGAGGATTTTTTTTATTCTTTACTTAACTTTTTAAGTAGAACGGAAATCCAATTTGCTTTTTTTGTAAAATATTAATGCAATAATTTTTGTAATTTCATTATAATTATACTAATTAAATTATAATGAACGAAGATGTATTATTAACCACTTTTGACGAAAAAGTAGCGGCTGAAATAAAGATAGAACCCAAGGATTGGATGCCTGCAGATTATCGCAAAACGCTCATCAGGCAAATAAGCCAACATGCGCATAGCGAAATAGTAGGTATGCTGCCCGAGGCCAACTGGATTACACGTGCACCTTCTCTTCGCAGAAAAGCAACACTGCTGGCAAAGGTGCAGGATGAGGCGGGGCATGGTTTGTATCTATACTGTGCTGCCGAAACGCTTAATATTACGCGCGAGGAAATGGTTTCACAATTATTATCCGGCACTGCTAAATATTCTTCCATATTTAACTATCCCACCCTTAGCTGGGCCGATATGGGTGCTATCGGCTGGCTGGTAGATGGCGCTGCTATTATGAACCAAGTGCCACTATGCCGCGCCTCATTTGCCCCTTACGCAAGAGCAATGGTACGCATTTGCAAAGAGGAAAGTTTTCACCAACGACAGGGATACGAAATATTACTTGCACTGTGTAATGGCTCTAAAGAGCAAAAGGCGATGGCGCAGGATGCACTCAATAGGTGGTGGTGGCCCAGCCTGATGATGTTTGGCCCTAACGACGACGCATCGCCGCATACGGCACAGAGTATGAAGTGGAAAATAAAAAGATTTACCAACGATGAACTACGCCAGAAATTTGTGGACGTTTGTGTACCACAGGCAGCATTATTGGGCATAAACATACCCGACCCCGATCTAAAATGGAATGAAGCAAAAGGCCATTATGATTTTGGTGAAATAAATTGGGATGAATTTTGGAATGTGGTGAAAGGTAATGGCCCCTGTAACCGTGAGCGGCTGGCGGCAAGAGTAAAAGCACATGAAGAGGGCGCCTGGGTGCGAGAAGCAGCCTTGGCGTATGCTCATAAAAAAGAAAATAACCTGACAGGCAGTAAGCTAAAAAGGGCTTATGAGCCTGCATAAAAATTATAAAACAATATTGAAATGAATATTCAGTTAAGAAAATTTTTTTATGGGGATATTCCGGAAGGGAAAGAGGGTGGCGCTACTGTAGTGCAAAAGCATGAACCCACAATCCCTCTGTGGGAGGTTTTTATTCGAAGCAAACAAGGGCTGGATCATAAGCACGCAGGTAGCCTGCACGCTACAGATGCTAAAATGGCTATTGAAAATGCAAGAGATGTTTATACCCGTAGGATGGAAGGTGTAAGTATTTGGGTAGTGGAGTCAAAATATATACACGCTTCCTGCCCGGATGATGCAGAAATGCTCTTTGACCCGGCCAATGATAAAGTATATCGCCATCCTACCTTTTACGACTTGCCGGATGAAGTAAAATACATGTGACCTGATAAATTATAATAGTGGAGCAAAGTAATAACCTACAAGAACAGATAGAAATGGTGATGCACCTGGCAGACAACTCCCTCATTATGGGGCACCGCCTGAGTGAATGGACGGGGCATGGGCCAGCACTGGAGCAGGATATTGCACTTACCAATATTGCGCTGGACCTCATAGGGCAGGCACGCCTTTTTTACCAACATGCAGCACACTTGCTGCAAATGCAGGATGATAAAAATTGCCTTACCGAAGACGACCTCGCTTATTTGCGGGACGCGCCTGAGTTTAAAAATTTTCTTCTCGTAGAGCTTCCCAACAATGATTGGGGCAATACTATCTTAAAAACTTTTTTCTTTAGCTGCTGGCAATATTTTTATTACAAATCCTTATTGAACAGCGCCGATGAGCAACTGGTGGCCATAGCAGAAAAATCCCTGAAAGAAATAGCCTACCATGTACGCTGGAGCAGCGAATGGGTAATAAGGCTGGGCGATGGCACCCCCGAAAGCCACGACAAAATGCAACACGCTGTATGGCGCCTCTGGCCATACACAGGCGAGCTAACGGCCGATAAACCCGAACTCCTTGAATGCTGGCGGCAAAAGGTAATAGAAGTATTTACTGAAGCCACATTTAGTACAGAAGAAAAAGCGTATATGCATAAGGGTGGCAAGCAGGGTATTCATACCGAGCACTTGGGATACCTATTGGCAGAAATGCAATTTTTGCAAAGAGCTTATCCCGGCTGTACATGGTAAAAAAAGAAGCCATGGAAACTTTAAAAAATAAAATTTCAATTGCAGAAGCCTGGTCAGTGCTTCAAACAGTTAAAGACCCGGAAATACCGGTGCTTTCCATTGTTGACCTGGGCATAGTAAGAGCTGTAAAGTTTGAAGATGAAAGCGATAAGATAGAGGTTGTAATAACACCTACCTATAGCGGCTGCCCGGCAATGGATGTAATAAGTATGAGCATAAGAATGGAATTTATGAATAAAGGTTATACTTCCATAAAAATATCTCAACAGCTATCTCCACCATGGACTACAGACTGGATGACCGATGAAGGCAAGCAAAAATTAAAAGAATATGGAATAGCGCCTCCGGTAAATAAAGTGCTGGACTCACAACATCTGCAAAACCTGTGCGTACCATGCCCTCAATGTAATTCTTATGACACCCACCTTGTTAGCGAATTTGGCTCTACTGCGTGCAAAGCGCTTTTCCAATGTGATGATTGTAAAGAACCATTTGATTATTTCAAATGCCATTAATTGCTATGCAGCATTTAAATAGTTCTTCCTATTTTGCCTTAAAATTAGATTATGAGTTCTGTAATTTTTAAAATCAAAGACGCGGTGGCTACCATCATTTTAAGCAGGCCGGAAAAATTAAATTCCTTTAACCGCGAGATGGCATTAAGTATGCAAGATGCTTTAGATGAATCTGAAAAAAATATTTCAGTACGGTGCGTAGTAATTACCGGAGACGGCAATGCCTTTTGTGCTGGCCAAGATTTGGCAGAAGTAACGGATCCCTCAGGAAATGGAATGGAAAAAATTCTAAGTGAGCAATTAAATCCTATCATTACTAAAATACGATCGCTTAATAAGCCTGTATTGGCTGTAGTGAATGGTGTGGCAGCCGGCGCCGGGGCTAATATTGCGCTTTGCTGCGATATAGTAATCGCTTCAGAAAATGCATCTTTCATTCAAGCTTTTAGCAAAATAGGATTGATACCCGATAGTGGAGGCACTTATTTTTTACCCCGATTGATCGGGTTTCAAAATGCAAGCGCACTTATGATGCTGGGTGATAAAATAGCGGCAAGAGAGGCTAAAGAAATGGGTATGATCTACCAGGCTTACCCCCAAACGATGCTACTTTTGGAGGCAGAAAAATTAAGCAACCGGTTGGCCTTAATGCCTACCAAGGCGCTTGCCTATACTAAGCAGGCACTTAATAATTCATGTTTTCAAACGCTGGATCAGCAATTAATTACAGAGGATACGCTACAGGCAAAAGCTGCCGGAACTAATGATTTTGCCGAAGGCGTACAGGCATTTTTAGAAAAAAGAAAACCACATTTTAAGGGAGACTAAATTTTTATTTATGAAAATTTTTATTACTGCGATTTTTATTTTTTTTGTATCCAATATCCATGCACAATCGTCGGATAGCAATAACTTTTTTGTGCGGACAAACGACTCTTTACCTTTTCTAAAATACGGGCTTGGCGAAGATCGGCTTGGCGGAGCTAAGATTACTTTCTTAGATAGTAATGTGCTCCTGAAAGTGGTGGACAGCAGCTATGAAAATTATAAAGTACAGTTGTCAAATCTTCACGATGCCTATATCGAAAAAAATAAGGTGTTTAAGGTTACTGATGTAAAAAACAAAGTACATCTTACTGATAGCTGGAGCGTGTATGGCGATTCTCTCTTTGATTATGTAACAGTAAAATTAGATGAGAAACTCCCCTACAAAAGTGAAATGGAAATACACCCCACCAGAATTATTCTCACCATTTACGGCACGATCAGCAATACCAATTGGATTACTCAATTAAGCAGTGCAAAGGAGATAAAAAATGTTTGGTATGAGCAGCCAGAAGATGATGTAATGCGTGTGATTATTGAATTAAATCATGCACAAAATTGGGGTTACAGAATTTATTATGGTGCCAATAACCGGCTAACCGTAAGAGTAAAGCGGCAGCCCGCAATTCTTGATCTAAAGCATATAAAAATTGCCATAGATGCGGGGCATGGTGGAGAAAATACAGGTGCAGGAGGTATCAATACAAATATTCAGGAAAAAGATTATACCCTTCTATTTGCCAGAGAGGTAGCCAATCAATTAATTAAGAAAAAGAACAATGTGGTGATGACTCGTGTAAAGGATACCACATTGAGCATGTATGAGCGCATTCAGTTTCTGAACCAACAGCAGCCGGATCTTCTTGTAAGTATTCATTTAAATTCTTCTTCAAACACCACAGTTAGTGGCGTAAGCACTTATTACCGCTATATTGGATTCAGGCCGCTAAGCCAAGCTATTCTTCAAAGTATGCTTACCTTGGGTATGAATGAATATGGAAATATTGGAAGCTTTAATTTTTCTTTGAATGGGCCAACCGATTACCCTAATTGCCTCGTTGAAGTGGCTTTCTTAAGCAACCCGGGCGATGAGAAAAAAATTTTAGATCCAAAGTTTCGCAAAGCAGTGGCAACAAAAATCATTGCAGGGATTCAAAATTTTTTACAAAAATTATAAGTACTTTTATCCCTAACCATAAAAACCCGATCACCATCAATATCTACCACACCATAAGAACCGCATTTGGCAAGCTAAGCCACTTGGCTGAAACCTTGATAGGCAGCGAAATTGTGAAACTTGGCGCCGATATTAAAGCCAAAATAAAAAGCGGGAACAAGATTTATAATTTCACTATAGGTGATTTTGATTCTTCTATATTTCCTATACCCAACAAACTGAAAGACGATATTATAGAAGCATATAATCAAGGACATACCACTTACCCTCCCGCAGAAGGAATTCTCGCTTTAAGGGAGGCTGTATCTGGCTTTATCAAAGAGCGGGAGGGGCTGGAATATTCATCAGACGAAGTATTAATTGCAGCAGGTGGCCGCCCCCTCATATATGCGCTATACAGGGCTATTGTAGATAAAGATGATAAAGTAATCTATGCCGTGCCCAGTTGGAACAACAATCACTATGTTCATTTTGTAGAAGGCAGGCACCAGGTAATAGAAACCAGCAGAGAGAATAATTTTATGCCTTTGGCAGAAGAAATAAAACCACATATACAGGATGCTTGTTTGATTGCACTTTGCTCTCCATTAAACCCCACAGGAACAGTTTTTAAAAAAGAAGAGCTTGAGAAAATTTGTGATATGGTGCTGGAAGAAAATAACCGCAGGGGAGAAGATGAAAAAAAGTTATATGTGATGTACGACCAGATGTACTGGACCCTCACTTTTGGTGATTGCCAGCATTACAATCCTGTAGGCCTACGCCCTGAAATGAAACCATTTACTATTTATATAGACGGTATCAGTAAATCTTTTGCTGCTACAGGAGTAAGGGTAGGCTGGGCATTAGGCCCACAACATGTATTGTCTAAAATGAAAGCTATCAACAGCCATGTAGGCGCCTGGAGCCCTATGGCAGAGCAGCATGCCACTGCAAAATTTTTATCAGAAAGCCATTATATAGACCAATATTTTAAACACTATAAAAAGGAGTTATCAGAAAGGCTTCAATTAATTTATGAAGGATTTCAACAATTAAGGGCTCAGGGTTTTTCTGTAGATGCCTGTGCACCTGAGGCAGCTATTTATCTAACTATCCAACTTAGCCTGGTTGGTAAAAAAACACCTGAAAGCAAGCTCATAGACAACCAATCGGAAGTCACTTCATATATTCTCAATGAAGCAAAACTGGCAGTGGTTCCTTTTTATGCCTTCGGCGCTCCCAAAAATTCAGATTGGTACCGACTAAGCGTAGGCACATGTAAGAAGGAAGAGATTCCAGAAATGCTAATACTTCTTAAGAAAGCTTTAGAAAAATTAACCTAAACCAAATTGTTCTTTTCCAGATACTCTGCTATCTGAACTGCATTGGTGGCAGCTCCTTTACGAAGGTTATCACTTACTACCCAGCAATTTAGTGTATTGATCTGCGATTCATCTCTCCGGATGCGTCCCACAAAAGTATCATCTTTGTCGTGCGCCAATAACGGCATAGGATACACGAACTTTTCAAGATCATCCTGTACAATTACACCGGGGGCTTTGGATAATATGTTTTTTACTTCCTCTATATTAAAATCTTTTTCAAATTCAATATTCAGGCTTTCGCTATGCCCACCCACTACAGGTATCCTTACGCAGGTAGCTGTCAGGTGAATATTCTCGTCTCCCATTATTTTTCTGGTTTCATTTACCATCTTCATCTCTTCCTTAGTGTATCCGTTTTCCAGAAAAACATCTATGTGAGGTAGCGCATTCTTATCTATCCGGTATTTATAGGCCATTTCGCCTTCAATGTTGTTTCTTTCATTCTCCATTTGTTTCACGGCCTTCACCCCTGTTCCGGTTACGCTTTGATAGGTAGAAACCACTACCCGGCTTATTTTAAATTTTTTATGCAATGGATTTAATACAAGCACCATTTGAATAGTAGAGCAGTTGGGATTAGCAATTATTTTATCCTCACGGGTAAGTGTTTGTGCATTTATTTCAGGAACTACCAGTTTTACCTGAGGATCCATACGCCATGCAGAAGAGTTATCTATTACAGTGGTACCTGCGGCAGCAAATTTGGGTGCTAATAATAAAGAGGTGCTTCCGCCTGCAGAAAACAAAGCTATATCCGGCTTGGATGCAATAGCATCTTCGGCAGAAACAATCTTATAGTTTTTCCCTTTAAAATTGATTTCTTTTCCAACAGATTTTTCTGAAGCAACAGGGATTAATTCCCCAATTGGAAAGTTTCTTTCTGCTAGAACCTGCAACATTTTATTACCAACTAGGCCGGTAGCGCCAACAACAGCTATTTTAAGCATAATAATTTAATGAGTATTTGTATTTTTAAGTAACTAAGTTTATATCTTTAAGCAAAGCTACTTCTTATGAGTAAAAAATCTTTTTACTTTTTATTTTTATTTTTCCTGCAGTATGGAGTATATGCACAATTGAATGAAAACTTCAATGATGGCGATTTTACCCAGAACCCTACCTGGTCCGGAAATACGGCAGACTTTATTGTTAATCCCTCATTTCAGTTGCAAAGCAATAATCAAATAGCCAACAGTACCTTTTTTCTCAGTACCGCAAACAATCTTGCCACCACCTGCCAATGGGAATTTTATGTACAACTTGCTTTTAACCCCTCTTCTGCAAATTATATAGACGCGTACCTGACAGCTTCTGCAGCCGACCTTTCGCTATCTACTACCTATGGCTATTTTGTACGGCTTGGGAATACTGATGACGAGATAAGCCTATATCGTAAAGATGCCAATGGCACTACAACCAAAATAATAGATGGGCTTAATGGTGTACTTAACTCAAGCAATAATACTTTAAAAATAAAAGTAATCCGGGATGCAGCTAATCAATGGATCCTTCTACGTGATATTTCCGGAACAGGGAACTCTTACATTGGTGAGGGAAGTGTTACAGATGCCACTTTTCTCACTTCCCTCTATTTTGGTTTTCTAGTAAAACAAAGCACAGCCTCTTTTTTTCAAAAACATTATTTTGATGACATAGAAATCAAACCATACGTGCCCGATACTACACCACCATCTATAGTAAGTGCCACTGCATCTTCTTCCAGTCAGGTTGATCTTTTATTTAGTGAGCCCGTTGAATCGGCAAGTGCCCAAAATATTACCAACTATACAGCAGGGCCTCTGGGCATGCCTTCAAGCGCAATAAAGGATGCAGGCAATAGCGCGCTTGTTCACCTTACATTTTCATCAAATTTTACTAACGGCGTATCGTACACGCTTAATGTAAACAACATAAAGGATCTTTCGGGAAATGTACTATCCAATGGTACTGCCACCTTTAGCTTCTATACTGCTCAACGGTATGATGTAGTAATAGATGAGATTTTTCCCGACCCTAACCCACCGGTAGCCTTACCATTGCAAAAATTTTTGGAGTTAAAAAATGTTTCTTCATTTCCTATTAATCTTGCTGGGTGGAAATTATTTGATGGTTCATCTACCGCTACATTGCCTTCATACAATTTAAAGCCCGATAGTTTTGTAATCGTTTGTGCCACCGCTTCTGTTTCTTACTACCAATCTTATGGAAAAGTATTGGGCGTGTCCTCTTTCCCTTCATTAAACATTACACAAGGAATGGTGACGCTGCAATCTTCATCAGGGCAAACGATACATGCAATGCAATATGATCAAAGTTTCTACAAAAATGAATTGAAAAAAGATGGCGGCTGGACATTAGAAATGATTGATACAAAAAACCCCTGTGCCGGGTCTGAAAACTGGAAGGCAAGCACAGATGCCCGTGGCGGCACGCCGGGAATTAAAAATACTGCTGACGGAATACTTAAAGATGCAATAAGCCCCAAATTACTTCGCGCCTTTGTACAAAACGACTCCACGATTAGCTTAGTTTTTGATGAGCCATTAGACAGTTCTGTGGCTACTGTTGCAGGTAATTACTCTATTGATCCATCACTTGCTATTAAAAGTGTTTCGGTAGAATCACCTTTTTTTACAAAAGTAAATTTGGTAATTACTCCGGCTATAGCCAGTGGTACAATTTATAAAGTAACAGTGAAGAATATAAAAGATTGTGCCGGCAATGTAGTTGCAGAAAAAAACAGTGCTCAATTTGGAAATGCGCAACAGGCCGACAGCATGGATCTGGTAATTAACGAAATACTTTTTAATCCTTTTCCTTCCGGTGTTGATTATATAGAACTTTATAATCGTTCAAAAAAGATTATTGACCTTAAAAATATTTTTTTAGCTAACAGGAATAGCAGCAACTCAATAAGCAGCATTACTCAGGTTTCTACAGCAAGCTATCCCTTTTTCCCTGGAGAATATATCGCCATAACCACCAACATTGCTGCAGTGAAAAATCAATACGTAACGCTAAACCCTGATGCTCTGCTTCAAATCAACACCCTGCCTTCGTGGCCAGACGATAAGGGCACAGCAATCATATTAAATCAGCAAGGAAATATTGTAGATGAAGTAGCTTATTCAGACAAATGGCACTTCCCCTTGCTTTCAAATACCGAAGGCGTATCATTAGAGCGTGTGAATTTTGATGGCCCCTCCATACAAAATAATTTTCACTCGGCAGCTTCTTCTGTAGGATATGGCACTCCAGGTTACAAAAATTCTCAATACCAGATAGCGGGAGAAATAAAAGGAGAAATCACTATTTCGCCGGATATTTTTTCGCCTGATAACGATGGGACAGATGATGTATTAACGATCAATTACTCGTTTCCTACGGCAGGATATGTAGCTAACATTAAGATTTTTGATGCCTCGGGCAGAATTGTCCGATATCTGCAAAAAAATGCGCTAAGTGCACAACAAGGCTACTTTAGATGGGATGGGCTTGACGATAAGAGCAAGCAACTTCCACAAGGAATCTATATCATATTTACGGAGATATTCAATAAGGAAGGAAAAAGAAGGCAGTTTAAAAATTCTGTGGTATTGGCGCGTCGTTTTTAGCCTATACTTTTTTTCTTACAGGGTTACAATGCTATTTAAATCAACGATTTTTCTTCGTTCTGAAATTTCCTGTAGTACAAATTATTCAGGTAGAAAATAAGCGCAATAAGAATAATGAGTACAATTAATAATTGTATGGTGAGCGATAGCTGAACTGGTAGTGCCATAAACAGCCCGATCAAAATTGCTGTTACAATTAACGCGCTGCTTGCAATTCTTTTAAATGTAATAAACTTCACCGGGTAGTTTAAAAAACACATCATAGACCAGATACCTAATAAAAAAATACCAATAGAAAATCCAAACCCCATTTTGATCCAATCAGACTCAATGCCTGTGTGATTGAAATACTTAAACAAGTCACTAAAAGATGCACCAAGTATTCCCAATCCTATTAATGCAGGGATAAATAATAATTCAAAAATGCTGCTGTTTAGCAAGCCCGGCTTGCATTGCCTATCTGATACAATGGTAAAAAACAACCACCATAATGAAAACACAATGCTGATTGCAAGTATAAACTGAATCCATGTTTGCAGAGAAAGGCTCTGCGCCTCAATGACCCCATTGATGACACCCAATACCACCTCGCCAAAAACGATAATCGTAAATTGACTGAGCCTTTCCGTCATACTTTCAGAAAGTGATAGTGCGCTGTTTCTTCTCTTGAGGATTAAGTAGGTAATAAAGGGGGGCGAGCAATTTAGAATAAGTGTGGCAAAAAAAAGTAGCCGGACATAACGCACCTCAACAAATAAAGTAGCCAATATAATTACAAAGGATACTAAATAAATAATCGTATAAGGTTTGTTCAGCTTGCGATGTGCTCTGTCATATATGCCCACACTCCACCATAGGTAGGTGATATAGATTTGCATGATCAAGAGTACAACGGTGGAATTAAATAATAGTTTCGAGGAGTTACTATGCAGTGTAATAACTAAAGCTGCTACAATCATCATTTGCCAGAGCGTCATTAGCTTGGTACGCAGGCCTTCGCTACCATGAAGGTCGTGATATAAACTACCATTGAGCCAGCCCCAATAAATGATTACAAATAAATACAGATAGTCCAGTAGTGCGCTAAGGCTATACTGCTGCGACATATAATGGGTGATAGTAGAAATAGCAATCACATACACCAAATCGTAGAATAATTCAAGCCAACTTATTCTCCTTTCTATCCTTTCTGTAGAAAATGTTTTCGGTGCGCCCCACCACGCTTGTGATTTTAGATTTTTATTCACTGTAAATAAAAGTATAAAAGGGAAATTACTTTTATTTTTTGGATTCAGAACTCCTACTTAAACAATTGATAAGTAATCAAGCTCATTATGTAAGCCAATCCGGTCATGTACAAGAGCATAATTATAGGCCATTTCCATGTTCTTGTTTCTCTCTTCACTATAGCCAGTGTACTCATGCATTGCATGGCCAGTACATAAAATATTAACAATGAAAGCCCTGCTGCAAGTGAATAAACCTTGCGCCCATCCGGCCAGGTAGCAGCGTTCATCTTTTGTCTTAGGGTGGCATTATTTTCTCCGGCATCGTCTCCTACGCTATACAATGTAGCCATAGTACCTACAAATACTTCGCGAGCCGCAAAAGAAGTAATAAGGGCAATCCCTATTTTCCAATCAAACCCTAAGGGCCTGATTACAGGCTCAATGCCCTGGCCCAAAATACCGGCATAAGAATTTTGTAATAATTCCGTTCCTTTTTCTTTTCTAAATTCTGTTGCCATGGCGGGTTGCTGTTTTTGCAACAAATCATATTTTTGAGAAACCGCCTGCATCTTTTTAGCCGGGCCGTAGGTGCTCAGCACCCAAAGTAAAAGGCTAATGATCATAATTACCTTACCGGCCTCTACCACAAAAATGCGGGCTCGCTCTACCATTGTAGTGAATACATTTTTCCACCTTGGATTGCGATAGCCCGGCAGCTCCAAAATAAAATAGCTTTTTTCTTTACTCTTGATAAACCAATTTAATACATAGGCTGAGACAAGTGCCATGAATGTTCCGATAAAATACATTCCCATCATTACAAGGCCCTGCAGGCCTATGAAACCTAAGTAATGCTTATTAGGAATTACAAGCGCAATTAAAACCGTATATACTGGAAGCCTGGCACTGCAACTCATAAGCGGCGTAACCATAATTGTCAGCAACCTTTCCTTTTTATTTTCAATATTTCTTGCACTCATTATAGCAGGCACAGCACATGCAAGGCCACTAATCATAGGCATTATACTTTTCCCATTTAGCCCCGCTTTTCGCATTACCCTATCCGTTAGAAAACTTATTCTTGCCATGTACCCTGTATCTTCCAGTAATGTAATAAGCCCAAACAAGATCATGATCTGAGGTACAAAAACAATAATGCCACTGAGTCCGGCGAGTATGCCGTTTACAAACAAATCTGTAAGCCAGCCATCTGGTAAAATATTAGAAAACCATCCACCCAGCTCTGCAAAGGTCCACTCAATGCCATTCATAGGGAATTGTGCGAGGGCAAAAATGCTTTGGAATAATAAAAAAAGAACTGCTAATAAAATTACATACCCCCACGTTCGGTGAAGTAAAATATCATCAAGCCTTTTAGTCATCAACTCTTTTTGCAAGGGGTCTATTTCTACAACAGACGATTTTATTACAGATTTTATTTTGGCATATCGCTGAAGTATTTCTTGTGCCTGAATCTTTGTGTGATTAAAATTATTTCTTGTCTCTATGGCTTCTATGTCGGACTGGAGCTTCTCATCAAGAGCAAAACTTTCGTGATTGATCAGATAGTGGACTGCGCGGTAATTACTTATCCCCGGCATCATTGCCTGCATTTCTTTCACAGCCGGCATTGCCAAAGGATCGGCTTCTATAAATAGATTTTCGGATTTTTTATAATGTTTACGAGTGGTTTGCTCTATTGCCTTCTTAAGTTCCGCAATTCCCTTATTTCGCCTCGGGTTTACAGGCACTATCAATACTCCCAATTCCCGTTGCAACTCTGCCACATCTATTTTAATATTATTCTTGCTGGCCACGTCGAGCATGGTGAGTGCTATAATCACCGGCTTGTCTAGGTCAATTATTTGCGAACAAAATAAAAGATTGCGTTTCAGATTGCTGGCATCTGCCACTACAAGAATAATATCTGCATGCACATGAGGATCCTGATCTAGCAATACCTTATAAGTAACCCACTCGTCATTCCGCTTAGGATACAGGCTGTATGTTCCAGGAAGGTCAATGAACTTGGCCTTAAGCGATTCCGAAATTTTGCTCGTTCCGGTTTTTTTATCCACAGTTACCCCAGGAAAGTTGCCCACCTTTTGGTTGAGCCCCGTGAGTGCATTGAATAATGAACTCTTTCCGCTGTTGGGATTCCCTACTAAAGCAATATGAAGTTGTTGGCTCAAAGAAATAATATAAAATCTGTAAATTTACTCATACGCGAATGCTCTGATTTACGAAATTAGAAAAGAGATATTAGTTTACCGTTTTTTATGAAAATTTTTATGCTCTCCTAATTTTAAATTAAAAAATATGGCTACCGCTTTATTACTTTGCTGAAAATAATATATAATCTGTAACCTTGTCTGGATGAATGCGGTTGAATTTCTCGCAGGCACTTTATAAATTACCAACAATGAAATATGCCAATCAATGGGTGCTTAATCTGCTATTAATAGCATTCTTGTCGTTGCCCTCCCTGTCCTATGGGCAAAAAATAAAGATTTCCAAATCGGATAAACAGGCCATCACCAATTTACAAACAGTGATATCCTACCTCGCAAGCGACAAGCTTGAAGGCCGGCGTACCGGAACACGAGGCGAAAAACTCGCTTATGAATTTATTATTCCTCAATTCGAAAAAGCAGGATTGCAGCCAAAAGGCACCAACAACACTTACCTGCAGCCCTTTGAGGTGAATGAAGGAAGAGAAATAACCACCAACTCCTGGTTTACTATAAACGGTGATACCTTGGTTGCAAATACAGATTATTTTCCATTGCCCTATAGCCATGTTGCTTCATTCAATACATCTGTAAGTCCGGATATACGGGAAAGCAAAGAGCCCTGGTTTCTGGACATTGCAGACATGATGGAGAAAAACATGAGCAACCCTCATTTCGATTTACTTCTGGCTATAAAAGAAAAATCTTTAGACTTTCAAAACAAGGGCGCCTCTGCGGTGCTTGTATATAATGATGGGGCCCACGACGATGATCTTCAGTTTCAACCCAAATCACATGACAGTGCATTAAATATTCCGGTAATTTTTATAAAAAACGAAAAAGCGAAAAAGCTTTTTAATTCACATACATCAGATGTGCACCTAAAAGGTAAAATAAATGTGGATATTAAAAAAAGAACCGGGTACAATGTAGTAGGCTTTCTGGATAATGGCGCTAAACTGACGGTAGTGATTGGCGCACATTATGACCATTTGGGCTATGGTGAAGATCACAATAGTTTGTGGACAGGAAAAAGAGAAGTGCACAATGGAGCAGACGATAATGCAAGTGGCACAGCCGCCGTTATTGAATTAGCCAATATGTTGAAAAGTTCAAAACTGAAAAATTATAATTTCCTCTTTATTTGTTTTTCGGGTGAAGAGCTGGGGCTATTTGGCTCTAAATACTTTGCTGATAATGCCACTATACCACTTGAGCAAATTAATTATATGATCAACTGCGACATGGTAGGCCGGCTTAATGACAGCACTCATGGTATGTCTGTAGGTGGCTATGGCACCTCACCCGAATGGGGCAAAATAGTTCCTCAAAAGAGTATGGGCATTTCTGTAAAATTTGATTCAAGCGGAATAGGCCCAAGTGATCACACTTCTTTTTATTTAAAAAACATCCCTGTCTTATTCTTCTTTACCGGTACACATCCCGACTATCACAAACCTACTGATGATGTAGAAAAAATAAATTTCCCCGGAGAATTGCAGGTGATAAAATACATCTATAATATTCTGAAGGAAACGAATAAAATGGAAAAACTTACTTTTTCTAAAACGAGAGAACCGCAAACCGAAAGTGTAAGATTTACTGTAAGCCTGGGTATTATGCCCGATTATACCTATACCGGCGAAGGCCTAAGGGTAGATGGCACTATCAGCGATAAAGTTGCTGAAAAAGCAGGCATTAAGGCAGGCGACATCATTACCGGATTGGGCGATTTTAAAATCACCGATATCAATAATTATATGAAGGCTTTGAGCAAATTTAAAAAGGGCGATGCTACTTCAGTATATTTAAAACGAGGCAATGATCTATTAAACTATAAGGTAACTTTTTAAATATTTTCTCCATGGCAATGAAATTAAAGATAGACAACGAGGCCATGCTTAGCGATTTTTTCGATCAGACATGCCTGTTAGGCATAGTAGCGCCATTAGAGCAATACAGGTTTTGCTGGCAACTCAATCAGCTATTGAATTTTGATTTCAGGATAAATAACAATATCGAAATTCAATTAATTAAAAAAGACCGGAAATATTTTTTTCCCATTTATTGTTTTCAAAAAAAAGCAAGCACCCTAAAACATTATTTATACAACAATCAGGATGATGGTGAATATTTACTACCGGAGTTTAAACACCTCGATTTTTTATGGCTCATGAAAGATGATTACATGTCACAAAGTGAGATTACCCCTTTTATCAATACCATAAAATCATTGCCGGAGGTACAAATGGTGGTAGAGCTTACTAATGAAAAAATTAAGAACCGGAAACATTTAATCTTTTAAAAAAAAGGAATTATGTGGCAAGAAATAAATGATACACTTTATAAAAAATTCTCTTTCCAAGATTTCTCTGAAGCCTTTGGCTTTATATCGCGGGTGGCTTTGGCGGCCGAAAAGATGAACCATCACCCTCACTGGGCCAACACTTACAATATAGTAGAAATATGGCTTTCAACGCACGACGCAGGCGACAAGATTACGATCAAAGACCACCAGCTTTCTAAAAAGATTGATGAAATTTTTTCTTAGGTTTCCTATTATGGCGTTACTAATACCACCTTCTTCTGCACACTGGTAAATTCACCAATGGGTGTTGACATAAGGCCGAGGCCATGCTCTGCTAAAATATTTTTTAATTGCGGCGCTGCCGAAGGGGACACAGATATTAATAAACCTCCATTTGTTTGTGGGTCAGGCAATGTAGTGAATGCCTCCAATACATTGACGCCATTTTCAAAATCTATTTTCTTCGAATAGCTGTTCCAGTTTCTAAAAGTTGCATCAGGCATTATTTTCATTTCCAGATAGCGCTTTACTCCTTCGCACAGCGTAATGTTTGAATATGAAATACGAGCCGATAAGCCGCTGCCTTCAGCCATTTCGAGCAAGTGGCCAGCAAGGCCAAACCCAGTAATATCTGTCATAGCAGTAACCCCTTCTACCGATCCCAGTCTTTGCCCGATTGTATTCAATTGAGTAAGCTGATCTATTAAAATTTTTTGATCTGCCGGCAACAGTTCGCCTCTCTTTTGTGCAGTAGAAAGTATGCCCACTCCGATTGGCTTGGTTATAAAAATAAGGTCGCCTTCCTTAGCTGTATTATTCTTTTTCAAGTGAGCTATGTCAACTATACCATTTACCGATAGGCCAAAAAAAGGTTCGGCAGAATCAATACTATGCCCTCCTGCTAAGGGTATGTTTACTGAATCACAAATTTTTCGCGCGCCCTTCATTACTTCTCCTGCAAGTGATATGGGCAATTTATCTATAGGCCAACCTAATATCGCCAATGCCATTAAAGGTTTGCCGCCCATTGCAAACACATCGCTCAAAGCATTGGCTGCAGCTATTTTTCCAAAATCAAAAGCATCATCTACTATGGGCATGAAAAAATCTGTAGTACTTATTAATGCGGTACCATTTCCCATATCATATACCGCGGCATCGTCGTTGCTGCTATTGCCTACTAATAAATTCCCCGCTGGCGAACTCGTTTCATTTGATAATATTTGAGAAAGCACACCAGGCGCTATTTTACAACCACAACCTGCGCCTCTTGAAAAAGAAGTCAGTTTTACTTTCTCTTGAATATTCTCATCCTTTACCGTCATAATTTTTTTCTTCTTAAAATGATTGCACTGTTTTTTGTAAGGTCACCCGAAAAACGAATTTCGTAATTTTTATCTCCATCACGCACTACCAATAATCCGGTATTGGGTGGTATGCTACCAAGATTTTCTGCATACATAATGATATTGATTGAATCGCCCAAATCGGGAGTAAGATGAATGGTTTTGTTAAATGCTTTTTCTGAAAGCCCCACTCGTGGCATGATCACTACTCCATTCATAATTACGCTTACTGTATCTCCGTCCACTGCCCCGTTATCGTATAAAGTAAGTATGAGACTGTCTGATGTAATATTAACGCTCTGAATGGTTTCAATTTTTCTTAAAGAAAGATCGGGCATTAAATTTTTTGAAGGGGCAGTTACAGACACATTATTGAGCGTATTTAATTGAGGTTCTTTTAAATGAGAAGGTTCAGGTATGGCTATGATTTTCTTTTCCTTTACTAATGCTTCTTGCGTATCTACTACCAATGGTTTTTTGTCCATTTCTTTCACGATACCCTCCTTTGCTTTTTCTACTTCTACTTTTTGCTGCACTGAAATTTGCGCAACATCATTTTTAGGCGCCCCTTTTTCGTCTTTAATTTTTATACTTTTATGAGGCGATGTAATTACAATCTCCGGGTTTAAAATAGTAGTATCCGGAATGATTTTATTTTTTTGCAACGCTTGTGCTACCATAGCTGCTTGCTGATCATCTAACTGTTTAGCATTATTTTTGACCAAATTTTTTGATACTTTTTTCTCTTCAGGCTGCATATTTTTCACCAATATTTTCTCTACTACAGGCGTATCGGTTTTTTTTGAATTTAGCTCTGCCGACTCTTTAGCGTGGTTCCTTTCATCCACAGTTGGTGCAGCCACCACTTCAGGGGATGGTGTTTTTAAATTTTCTCTGCTTAGCTCAACTGAGCTTTTGCTCTGCCGCACAGATGGCAAGAAAGACAAATCATTCTGAAGGCCCAACTCTTTCAACCTTTTGATAATTGCAATCGTATCTACAGGTTTTCTTTTACTTAGGTTTATAAAGCCAGTAAGCGGAGTATATTGCCTGGTGCCATTTGTGCGCCAGGTGCCGTTTAAAAGATAGGTGCTGTCATTTTCAGAAAAAGACAAAGTAAAGTAGGTGCGCACTCCTTTTGCCGGAGGCTCGGTATAATTATTGTCAATTAATTTTTCATCCTCTATTAAAATTTTTCCACCTTTTTCAGAAATTTTTACTTTTTTAATTCCTACATTTTTTATGCTGTCTATTGTAAAAATAGTGCGGGAAAACCCAGATAGTTTTTGATTAAAATCACTTATAGCCAATTCATAATCCAAGAATTCGCGAGTGGTATCATTATACAATTTTCCTACCCATATTCCTTCCAAATCTTTTGCAGTATTCCTTTCCTGCGCAAAGGAGCTTGAAAAACTGATGAGCATTCCTAATATCAGGTACCATTTAAAAACTTTATCCATCTAAGACTATTTTGAAAAAAGCAATTGATTATTAGATACTTTAACGTCTGAAGCATTGATAATATTTAATTGCCCGGGGGTTAAACTTCTTTTATTTAAAGCTTTTAAATA
>JAFDXH010000041.1 GCA_018268075.1 Bacteroidota bacterium
GGGCCAAGGTGTGATATCATTCCACATATAAAATGTGATCTGTTGCCAAAATGAAAACTTCTTTCACGGCCTTTAGAATAGCCCTGCAAATCTCCCTGCCATTGATTTATTAAATCCCGAAGTGGCATATCTCTGGTTGTAAATACACCCAGGTTCCTATGCAAGGGCATAATCCATTCGTTGCTTTCTAATGCAGATGTTGCTCCTACTGCTATAGCCTCTTGCCCTATACCACTAAACCATTTGGAAATTTTGCCTTGCCTGAGCAGCACCAACATTTTTTCTTCTATTAGCCGAGGAAGTAATAGTTTTTTGTATAACTCTATTAATTTCTCATCGGATAGATTATTGCGATTAAATTCCATTCAGCAAATTTCAAGGAATAAAAGTTAAAATAAAAATGAAGTGTTACTGAATGAGCAAGCTTTTTATACTCCAAGGTACTCTGTGAAATGAAAAAAATATTACACAAAAGAAATATTACACAGAGGAAAACCAGAGAGGCGTTAAGCCTCTTGAAAATTAAAAAATCAAACCGAGAATCAAGCAGCCTAAAACTATTAGAGGTGGAGCTATCTTGGTAAAACTGAGCAGAATAAATGTAGCAATAATGACCCCTACATTTACAAAGCTAATAGTGTCAAGCGCTGTAACGGAAATGTCTTTGAGCAAATAAAAAAAAGATGCCCACATAATACCGACGACAACAGCGTTAATCCCTTCCAACGATCGGTAAACGACGACATATTTTTTAAGATTTTGCCAGACAGGGAAAAAGAATAGCACCAATAGCGCGCTGGGTAAAAAAATAAAAATAGAACCGATAGCACACCCCAACACCTGCATTCGTTTTCCTTTATCGCGCATTATCATACCACCGGTATAGGAGGCTACAGAAAACACGGGGCCGGGAATTGCTCTTACCAAACCCCACCCGGTAAGGTATTCTTCTTTGGTTAAATATTTAGTCTTGTTTCTTACCACATATTGCTCATACATGATGGGCATTAATACATCGCCGCCGCCAAATACAAGGCTACCAAAACGATATATATTTTCAGACAAATTATATACGCGCCTGTCTGGCCAGTTTTGCTTACGTGCTGTTTCACTAAATGCCCCCAGAATAATGAAGAGTAAAATAAATAGCCAGATATTGGTCCAGCGAATGTGCCTGGGCCTTATTGCCGTTTCATCCGGATATCGCTTATTGCTAAAATTGGTAACAACGCCACCAAGAATAATCAGTATCGGAAATACCCATGGAGTTTTAAAAAATAAATAGGTAGCAACGGCCGACACTACCATGATGCAATAGGTAATAGTATTGTGTACAGAAACGCGATACATTTTATAAGCCGCAAAGGCAACAAACCCTACTGCCATTGGTTGAATAAAAGAAAATAAATTAAGGCTTACATGAAAGGCACTTAGGTAATGTACTAAAAAAGAAAAGACGGCCATAATAATACTGGCCGGCAAAATCCAGATAAGCAAAGTAAGTACAGCAAGCGGCACCCCTCCCCTTTTATAACCAATAAGGGTAATGGTTTGCGTAGAAGAAGCGCCAGGAAGCATTTGACAAAAGGCGGTATATTCCATCAGCTCTTCTTTGGTAATATCCTTTCTGCCCTCTACAAAAGTTTTCATCATCATGCCCAAGTGCCCTTGTGGGCCGCCAAATGCGGTAACAGTATAATAAAACACGGCCTTTAAAAATGGGATGTGCCTTATCAGTACCATTATATCAAATTGATGGATTGAGGATGGATATAAAGGTCTTTCATTTTAAAAAATTTCATACTCTACTTAAAAGAAATCTTTTTGGTTTTTCTGCTTAAAAACGTACAAATTGGTTGAAGTGGATATGTTAGTTTTATTACTCTGCTTCAACTTTCTAAAGTTATGTTTGATTTTATAAAAACGCAGTAATTTTTTTTTAAACGGCAGTTCGTGAAACTATTTTATATACCTTCTGCAAAATAAAAAAGCGAGGGCAACGCCAATAGAATCAGCCAGCCAATCAAACAAATCAAAACTTCTGCCCGGCACAAAATATTTTTGGATGAACTCAATAGATATGCCCCAAATTACACCTGCAATACAAAGTAAAATCAGCGACTTTTTTCTACTGTTAGCAGTAGAGCCTATTTTATAAAAGGGCGCATAAAAAAACAAAATAAGCATGAAAAACATAAAGGCATGTACCAGCTTATCAATTTGTAACTGATCCATCCAGCCTAAAGAAGGTACATCCTTGCCAGGTAAGAAAACAAGAAAACAAATAATAAAAAACCAGGCGATGCCTGGTATAAATTTTTTTAATCCGTAGGGCTTCATTATAAAAATTTAAGAAACTAATTTTTCATAAGCTGCTGCATCTAGCAATTCTTGTACCTCATCGGCATTGCTTATTTTCAATTTTATCATCCAGCCATCGCTATAGGGGTCGGTATTTACCTTCTCTGGCTCCTTGTCTAATATTGAATTTATTTCTGTAATGGTACCTGTAAGAGGCATAAACAAATCACTTACAGTTTTTACTGCTTCTACAGTTCCGAACACTTCGCCCAACTGAATTTCATTATTATTAGCATCTATTTCTACATACACTATATCGCCCAGCTCTTGCTGTGCAAATGCTGTAATGCCCACCGTGGCCGTTTCGCCTTCTATTAAAATCCATTCGTGGTCTTTGGTGTATTTGAGATTGGATGGAAAATTCATATCAAACTTTTTATTATTTACGATTGAGTTGCAAAGTAAGAAGTTATCGGGTCAATTAGCAGGCTTGCCCGAAAATTTTTTGAGTAACCGGATTTTCATTTTTATATCGGTAAGGGGCCTGTTGTTTTTATCTACTGGCATAGCGGCTATTTTATCTACCACAGCCATGCCCGACACTACCTCGCCAAAAACAGTATAGCTTCCATCAAGATGTGGTGCACCTCCAATAGTTTTGTAAATCTCTCTTTGGTAGCCCGGTATTTTTCTTCCTATTCGTTTTTCTACCAAATCTAATTGTGCATCTGTAAAAACTTTTCCTTGCACAATGTAAAACTGTGTAGAACTGCTTTCCTTTTTAGGATTTACATCATCGCCCTCTCTGGCTGCTGCTAAGGCGCCTTTTTTATGAAATAGTGTGCTGTCAAACTCAGCCGGGACCGTATATTTTAAGCCCCCCTCTCCCAGCATTTTCCCTGCTGGAGCGCCCTTGCTATCCGGATCGCCGCCCTGTATCATAAAATGCTGTATTACCCGGTGAAATAAAATCCCATCAAAATATTTTTCTTTTGCCAACTTTATAAAATTATCGCGATGAAGCGGAGTCTTATTATACAATTGCACGATAATATTGCCAGAGTCGGTTTCTATTTTCACAAAATGGTCTTTATTATTTACACTCTTGCGGGAGGCGGAGCATGAGTACAGAAATAATGCTGCAGCGATAATGATTACTAAATTCAACCGCATATTAAAAAGTGGGGGTTTCATTATTGAAGTAAAGAAGGATATGGTCTTTCAAAAAATTTTCCTGCTCTATCATATTGTAGGCTGGCAGCTCTTTTAGCTGAATGAAATGTGGCCACCCTTCTTCATCATATTCTTCAAGGCCATAGTATCCACTTTGCCCCAGCACGGTACACACGGCTATGTGCATTAGGTCTTGTTTTTCTTCTTTATTAAATTTTCTTTTGGCGCTTCGCACCTCTTGTAAGCCTATTAAAAAAAGGATGGCTTCTACATCTGGTTTTTTTTCAAATTTTTCAAAAAATTGCTGTTCCAGTTTCCACCACCGTACCTGTAAGTCGTCTTGTAAAATCATGGTGCAAAA
>JAFDXH010000042.1 GCA_018268075.1 Bacteroidota bacterium
AAACCTTAAATGATGCTACATATATCGACCAGTTTATGACTGGTAAAGAGGACCAGCACGAAATTTTAGATTACAAAGCTGGCTTGATGGGTTCTGTAAATGCAATAGTTGGCGATGTTGGTTCTGATTTAGGAAATAATGCACCGTCTTATGTTGCGTCCAGAAGTGGAGCCGTTGTTAATGCAGCATCGTATGAATTGGGGCAAGATACTAAACCTGATTTCTCTGCTGGTATCAATAATTATTCTACCAAAATACTTTTTATATATAGCTCTAACAATAAAGCTTATCCTAATAGCTGGGCAATAAAAATTTCATCTGCTTATCCTAACAAAGAAATTTTTAAAGCACAGGGAGTAGGTCATTCGGGAATGTTAGATCAGATAGATTTCTGGACAACAACTATGGAGCCTAAAATTATTTCTTATATACAATCATTATAACAACAATGAAACCGTTTACTATTAAATCAATTATTCTAATTGCTTTTTTTTCATTTTTTCAAAATAAAATATCTGCACAGGTTATAAACTGGAAAAATGTTTCTAAACAAAACAAGCATTTGTTACACGTTAATGTAGGAGCGGAATATGGTGTAACAGCGAGTTTGGGTTATCATCACTTAATACCTGTTAAAAGATTTCCTTTATGGATTGGAGGCGAGTTTTCTACACCAGCAGGAAAAAAGCCAGCAGATGATTTTAAGGTTAGGTTAGGTGCACAAATAAGGATTGCTGCATTCAATAATTTTCAATTTTCAGCAAGGGTACAAGGAATATCCAGGCGTTTCCAAAATCAGTCGGTTACACTTTTTAATTTTGGAAGTGATTTCGCAGGAACCTTGGGCTATTATCGAAAACATTGGTTTTGTGGAGCTGAAGCAGGCTTTGATAAAGCCATTGTTACAAACTTTAAGCATAGTGAGTGGTATAAAAAAAATATTTACTCCAATGTTCAGGACGGCTGGTATGAGCCTGCAACCGGAGGTAACTTTTATTATGGATTACAGGGAGGCTATTCTATGAAGAAAATAGATATTACTCTTAAAGCCGGAAAACTTTTACAGCAGGATTTCAAGTCACAGCCATTGCTGCCTTTCTATGGGCAATTGGGAGTGAATTTCAGGTTCTGAAAAATATAATCTGCAGACAATGATTAACAGTAAACGGAAAGCCAGTTCAAAAATGGAACAAGGTCTTTTGAAGACAGTATTTTTAGTAATGAATTTATTGATCATTTCATCCCTCTCTTTTGCTCAGAAAGGAAATAAAGCGTTGCAAATAACCGGTGAAGCAATAATTCCTTCAGCACAAAAATCAGTTGGATTAGGATTGTCGCTAAAAGGATTGTATGGTATTAGTGAATATGGCGAAATTACTGTTTCAGCCGGTGTTTCTAAATTCAAAATGAAAAATTTGGATGGGGCCGGAGAAACTAAAGTCCGGTTTATTCCCTTTTTGGTTGGTTACAGGCAAAAAATTCAAAAACTCTACATAGAGCCAAAAGTAGGAATAGGTGAATTAGGCGGCAGAATATTATTATTAAGCGGCAGTGATTATTCAAGACCATCTGTTACGGCAGCATTTGGAGGAATAGAAGCCGGGTTCAGCCTTAAACGATTTAGTGTAGGACTTGACTTTTTAGCAACCCACGGAATATCAAATTCATCAGCAGGGGCCTGGTATAATAAAGATTTTCATTACACAAGCATTTCTGTTAACTACATATTGTTAAAAAAAACAACCCACTAAAATTTACGACTATTAATTATGCTAAATAGTAGTGTTATATTTTTTCTATTTGCAGTACTTAATACAAACGCTCAATCATCTCTTATACCGGGAGACCATTCTTTTTACAAAAAATTCATTAAGAACACGTATTTCGAAATGGCATACTATGCTGTTTCAGGGCGACAAACCGTATAGCTTGGTTCCAGCCAAGTCCCTTGGTCTCAGCCGAGTCGCCTCGAAAAGGTTGCGGCGATTAATCTTATAAACGCCGAGTTACGTGCAGGCAACTCGGCTGATTCCCAATGCTTACACACCCGTACTTTCTAAAGCAATCTTAAATATTGCTATTTTTTTGACATCCATTAGCATTTCCCAAAAAAAACTTAATTTGTACAGCCGAACACTTCAATAATTCCATTTCAACTCTTCGGCACACTTATTTTTCTAAAACTAAATGCAACATGTATGCTTTGGAGAAGATTTAATGGCGAACATCTTAATTTGCCTATAAAACAGGCTGTAGAAAATGCTATAAAAACCGAAACAGGAAAAGGCTATAAGCTAAAAGTGTGCATCGGTACAGATAGTCAGGTAAGAAGCCACGATACCGAATTTGCTACAGTAATAGTATTTCTTAGAGAAGGCCGGGGCGGCTTTATGTATATCCATAATGAAAAAACAAAACATCAATACAGCATTAAAGAAAGAATGCTGGTAGAGGTAGCAAAGAGCATAGAAATAGCTTATGAACTTTGCGATTTGTTTACGCTCTATGATGTAGATATGGAAGTGCATGCAGATATTAATACCAATCCGGGATTTAAAAGTAACGAAGCTCTGAGAGAAGCAATGGGTTATATTTTAGGAATGGGCTTTGCCTTCAAAGCAAAGCCAGAAGCCTTTGCCAGTAGTTGCTGTGCAGATAAAATGGTAAACTAAGGCAATAGCAGGCATCCATCGCCATAACTAAGAAACCGGAAATCGTGCTGCAAAGCATAATCATAAATTTTCATCCAATCTTTTCCTACAAGTGCCGCTACCAATAGCAGTAATGTGGACCCCGGCTGATGAAAATTGGTAACAAGGCCATTTGCCAACCGAAAGGTGTATCCGGGTGCAATAATAATTTCTGTTTGAATAAACAATTGAGAAAGGCTTCGTTTTTCAAGAAACCGGATTAATGCTGAAACCGATTCTTTAGCAGAAAAAAATTGTTGCGGATCGTACACTTCCCACTGCAAAATCTTTAATCCCTCTAAATCTATTTCTGGGTTGTTTAAAATTTTATTTCCCATGTGAAAAACGCTTTCAATCGTACGCATGGAAGTAGTACCCACACAAATGATAGCAGTATCAATATTTTTTAAAAGTGTTTTCAAAAAATCTAACGAAAGCTCCATCCACTCTGCATGCATGTGATGGCCTTCCATCTTTGCTGCCTTTACAGGCTTAAAGGTGCCTGCGCCTACATGCAGGGTAGTAAAAGCAGTTTGAATATTTTTATTACCCAATGAATCAAAAATATTTTTTGTAAAATGAAGTCCGGCTGTAGGCGCTGCCACAGAGCCTTCGTGAGAGGAGTAAATAGTCTGATATTTTTCTTCATCAGTATGCTCGGCCTTTCGCCTAATGTAAGGCGGCAAGGGCGTTACGCCGGCATGATCCACAATTTCTGCAAAAGAAAAATGAGCAGGTTGCCATTCAAAGCGAACTACATAAGCATCTTCAACCCGGTCGGCCAATGTAGCCGTTAAAACAACTTCTTCTTCCCCTATCAAAAATGTTTTTATCAAATGTTTTTCTTTCCATTTACCGGCTTTACCTATAAAACACTTCCAGGTGGAAGAATGTGGCTGATGAAATACCGATTCATAATCGGCAATTTTTCCATAAGGCTCCAGGCAGAATATTTCGATTGTAGAGCCTGTAGATTTTTCAAATATGATGCGTGCTTTAATTACCCTTGTGTCGTTAAATACCAGCAAAGAATTATGAGGCAAATGAACTGTAATATTCTTGTATATATCCTCTGCTATCAGGCCCTTTTCATAAACTAATAATTTAGAAGTATCTCGCTCTTCAAGAGGAAAGTAGGCGATTTTATTTTCCGGTAAATCATACTGAAATTCATTGATTGAAAGTTCCTTGGGGTGCATTAGGCTTACAGTGTTTCTTAAAAAATATCCATCAATCTACAGCCGGTTGGCCTTTATTTCTTCTACTATATCCGGGTCGAGCAATGTGGTAGTATCGCCCAGATTATTCATTTCTCCTTCTGCAATTTTCCTTAATATCCTACGCATGATTTTGCCGCTTCTTGTTTTTGGAAGCCCATTTACAAATTGAATTTTGTCGGGCTTGGCTATAGGCCCTATGATCCTCGATACAGTTTCAAGTATATCTTGCTTTGCAAGTTCTTCATCGTGCAGTTTTTTCTCATTGATTACAAAAGCATATATACCTTGGCCCTTGATTGCATGTGGAAAGCCTACTACAGCGCTCTCTACCACATTGGTGTGCATGTTGATGGCATTTTCTACCTCAGCAGTACCTATGCGATGGCCACTTACATTTAGCACATCATCTACCCTTCCGGTTATCCTATAATTACCTTGTTCATCTTTCAATGCGCCGTCTCCTGTAAAATATAATCCCTCATAGGTAGCAAAATAATTTTTCCGGCAGCGCTCATGATCACCATAAGTGGTGCGTAAAATTCCAGGCCATGGTGCTTTCATACAAAGGTTTCCTTTTAATAAACCATTTTCATCTCTTTCATGAGCTTCTTGCCCGTGTTCGTCTATTAGTATAGGTTGTACACCTGGCATAGGTAATGTAGCCCAACTTGGTTTTGATGGTGTAACACCCGCTAAATTAGATATTAAAACTCCCGCAGTTTCTGTTTGCCACCAGGTATCTACTATCGGGCAATGCTTTTTGCCAATGTACTCATCGTACCAATTCCAAGCCTCTTCATTTATGGGTTCGCCCACACTTCCCAATACTTTTAAGGTGCTTAAATCTTTTCCCTTCAATGGTTCTAAGCCATGCGCCATCAGGCTGCGAATGGCTGTGGGCGCGGTGTACAGAATATTTACTTTGTATTTATCCACAATATCCCAAAATCTACCGGCATCGGGCCATGTGGGTATTCCTTCAAACATTACACTGGTAGCTCCTGCCGCAAGAGGGCCATATACGATATAACTGTGGCCGGTAATCCAGCCTATGTCGGCAGTACAGAAATAAACGTCTCCGGGATTATATTGAAATGTGTTTATAAAAGTGTAGGTAGTCCAAATCATATAACCTGCAGTAGTATGTACTACACCTTTGGGCTTGCCTGTAGAGCCTGAGGTGTAAAGAATAAAAAGCGGGTCTTCGGCATCCATTTCTACCGCAGGAAAATTTATTTCATTATTTTTTTCTATTTGAGTCAATGCATATTCCATCTCATCTTCCCACCAGATATCTCGGCCTTTGATCATGGACACTGGTCGGCGGGTGCGTGTGTAAACGATCACTTTTTTCACCAGCTTATTTCCGATCAAAGCATCGTCCACTACGCTTTTCAACGGTATATCTTTGCCTCCCCGAAAAGCGCCATCACAGGTAATAATAAATTCAGCTTTGGAGTCTTCTAAACGGTCGGCAATACTCTGTGAAGAAAAACCGCCAAAAATTACATTGTGAATTGCCCCAATCCTTGCACACCCAAGTACCGCATAGGCAAGCTCCGGTATCATACCCATATAGATACAAACCCGATCACCTTTTTTTACTCCATTGTTGATGAGCATTTGTGCTACCTGACATACTCTTTTATGCAATCTTGAATAAGTAACTATCCTTGTTCGATCTTCAGGGTTATTGGGCTCCCAAATGATGGCAGGCTTATCACCCATAGTTTTCAGGTGGCGATCAATACAATTCTCTGTGATATTAAGCTTTGCTCCTTTAAACCACTCAATTTTGGGTTCAGTAAAATTCCATTCAAGAACTTTATCCCACTTTTTTTTCCATTGAAAATTATCTGCAATAGCCGCCCAAAATCCTTCGGGGTCTTTCACACTTTGCTCATAGGCTTCCTTATATTGCTGTTCGGTGGTGATTTTAAAATTGTAGTTCATAATAAAATATTTTAAAAAAATAATAATCTAATACCTTCTAATATTTCTACATATTCCATCAGGCTATTTAGTAAATAATGATGGTATCCACTTAGTCAAAACGCAAAGCAAACAAATCTTTCAGGCAATCAACACAGCCCATGAACCTTTACCTTTTACTTTTTACCATTTGCACCTACATTATTCTTCTCATCAAAATTTTTAACTTCCTGTACTTCAGGCACCATAGCTCTGTACAAAGCATCTTCTATACTTCCTCTGATATTAAGTGTGCCTAATTTCAAATTCTCGCCGCCATCAGGGTTTACGCGGTTGCTTAAAAATACATAAACCAGATTATATTTCGGATCTACCCAGATACAGGTGCCGGTATAACCTGTATGCCCATACGTAAGCGGAGAAGCAAACCTTGAAGGATAAGGGTGCTTTTCTGATGTAGTATAATTATCCTTTTGTGGTTTATCAAAACCAAGCCCACGACGGCTTATAGAACTGTTATACGATGTAAATAGCTGAAGTGTAGATGGCTTTATATATTGATGGCCATCATAACTGCCGCCATTTAAGAATAGCTGTAATACCGCAGCAATATTTCCGGCACTGCTAAAAAGGCCTGCATGGCCTGCCACCCCACCAAACATAGCCGATCCGGGATCATGCACATCTGCATGAAGATGTTGCAAACGAAATGTCTTTTCGAATTCGGTAGGCGCTACCAAATTGGTATCAAATCTATCGCGAGGATGAAAACCAATTGAATGCAATCCCATTGGCTGGTAAAAGTTTTTATCTACATACTGATCAAGAGTAAGCCCGCTAACGGCCTGAACGATTTTTCCCAGAAAAATGTAATCATTATCGCTATAAATATATTTATCCATTGGGCCGAGTTTGCTCTCCAGAATACGCTGATACATGGTATCTACATAATCATTCCGCAGATATAAATTTTGAGCTACACGCACTCCAAAAGAATCACTTTTGGCAGAACGATAATATTTTTCCAGAGGCTTGCCTTCTGCATTTAAAGTAGCCTTAAAAAATGGGATGTAAGCTACCAGCCCCGCCTGATGCAGCAATATTTTATCAATAGGCAAATGAGCCTTATCACTTTTTCTAACCCAAGGCAAATAATCACCCAGTGTTTTATTTAATTTAATTTTTCCTTCGTCATACAGTTTCATTACTGCAAGTGTGGTGGCGCATATCTTAGTTACAGAGGCCATATCATATATGGATTGCAAGCTTACTTTTTCGGGGTCATTATAATTATATGTACCAAATGCTTTTTCATAAAAAATCTTTCCATCTCTTGCTGCAAGTACCACACAGCCGGGGAAAGCGCCTTCGGCAATTCCTTTTTCTGCAATAGAATCTATGGCCAATAATTTACTTGCATTCATTCCTACCTGGGAGGGAAGTACTACCGGCATACCTTTATTTACAATTCCACTGCCATAAGGATATTTATCACAAACCGTTACCGGCAAGGTGCCTATCGGATTAATTTTTCCTATCAAAATATCTGCTGCCACATTTTGGGTAAGTGAATCATCTTCATAACAAGCAACCAGATTTTTCAATTCACAAAAAGATTGCAAAGCATAAGGGTTTCCAAAATCAAATATTATTGAAGGTACCTGAGTAGCTACCTGCTGCACCAGGTCTGTGGCATACTGGCTTATTCCAAAGTTATTAGCGGGATAGCGATTATAGTTATGAATACCAATTACTACTTTCTTATACCTCGTTTTTAATAATTGTACAGTAGAAGCTATTCTGGTAGCATCCTCTTTATAATCAAAATAAAAATTATCTGCATCCAGATCTTGATGCATTCTTGCAGCAAACTGATTCTCTTTACTAATGCCTATGCCAAGGTAGGCAATTTCTTTTTGCGCACCTGCAACCCTGTTGAGTGGCATCAACCCTGTATCATCATTTGCTAACAATGTAATGGCATTCTCTGCTATTCTCGTCTTCATTTCCGGAATTCCTTTATTTAGGTCGGCCGTTATGTTTTCAAGATTTATTGGCTTTACTTCTGCCACACCATACAAGTATTTATATGCCAATACCTTTTTGCACTTACTATAAATATCATCCCAATTAATCTTACCATCTGTAATGGCCTGCCTAATTTTTAATATAGCATCCTCCACATTTTCAGGCAAGCAAAGAATATCATTTCCAGCAATGATAGACTGGGCTGCTATTTCACCACCGGGAAAAAACTTAGCTACCCCTTTCATGCCCAGAGCATCTGTAAATGAAAGCCCATCAAAATGAAGTTGATTTTGTAATAGGGTAGTTACATTGTTATAAGATAGAGAAGTCGCAAGATTCTTAGTAGTATCTATTGCTGGGATGTACAAATGTGCATTCATTACGCTTCCTACACCAGCGCCAAACAGCCGCTCAAAAGGATATAACTCCAGAGAATCTAGTTGTTGCATGGTTTTATTGATCACTGGCAAATCGAGATGTGAATCTACAGAAACATCACCGTGGCCGGGAAAATGTTTAGCACATGCTAGCACGCCTTCGTCTTGCATACCTTCCATGTAGGCAACACCAAAGGAAGCTACTTTATATTTATTCTGCCCAAAAGAGCGGTCATTGATTACAGGATTTTTAGGATTATTATTAATATCAACTACAGGTGCAAAATTTACCTGAATACCTGCCCTCTTGCATTGCTGGCCCACGAGCTTTCCGTACTCATATACGAGGCCAGAGTCTGCCACTGCACCGAGCATCATCTGATGGTTGAGCGACATGACACTATCATAGCGCATTCCCAATCCCCATTCACCATCTACACAAACCATTAATGGTGTTTGAGCAATACTTTGAAAATAATTAATTAATTGTGATTGCTTATAAGGCGATCCCTGGAATACTACAATGCCACCAATATTAAACTTTTTGATCTGGCTGATGATGAGTGAATCATAGTAAATAGCGCCATCTTTACTAAAACTGCTTTCGCGAAGCACCATTAATTGAGCTATACGTTGATCATCGTTAAGGCTTTTAAATACACTATCTACCCACTTTAAGCCATCAGCTTTTAGTGAAGTTTGCGCGCTTGTGCCTATTGAATAAATCAAGAGGATGATAAAAGGGAGTAATTTTTTTTTCATTATTTAAGTATGTAGAAGAAAACACAAGTTACTTAATAATGTATTTTTAAGAACACTCTTTATCCAAAAAACAATTTCGTACTCAGGATTGAATAGATTCTATGCGCGGTAAAATCACTTTTAACTTGCATCCATTACCCGGCGAACTCACCATTTTAAAGGTTCCATCAAAAGATTGAATGCGGTTCATAATGTTGGATATACCGATGCCTTCTCTTTTTTTATTGATATCAAATCCTTGTCCATTATCATTAATGACCATATAGATATTATCGCCACATTCCTTTATTGAGATTTGTACTTCTGTACATTTAGAGTGCTTTATTATATTATTGATATGCTCTTGCAGTATCCGATAAATATTGGTTTTAATATCTTCGTCCATAATACTGCTTACTTCATAAACCAAGGTGGTTTTAATATTCGCCTTTGCCAGCAGATTTTCAACTATTTTTTCGGTCAACTGCTTTAAGTCTATTTCTCTGAGTGGCGTTACATGCTTATGAGTAAGTGCGCGAATTTCTGCAATTCCACTATCCAGTAGCTCTAATGGGTATTTAATTATTTCTCTTGCATAATCACTTTGCTTGCTACCCATGCTCATGTATAAGCGTGCACCCGCCAATATTTGATTTACGTTATCATGCAGCTCCCTGCCTATATAATTTCTTTGTTTCTCTTGGCTATTAATTATTGCCCGGGATATTTTCTTTTGTTCTGCTACCTTTTGTTCGAGTATATGCTGCTCCATTATGCGCAGTTCCATCTCTGCCTTTTTTACTTGAGCCAGATTAATGCCCGTACCAATAAGGCATTTCTCACCATTGACTTCTGTACGCAACCCTGTAAAATAATAAGGAATACACTCACCTGATTTGGTATGAAAATGCGATTCCACTTCACCATAGCCCTTCTCCATTACTTCAGCTATTTTATTATTGATTACCTTTTGATCTTTGATATCAAAGAAATCCATCGGCTGCATACCGGCAATTTCTGCCGCACTAAATCCTGAAATTCTTTCAAAATTTTTATTCCATGTTAAGAATTGACCCTTCTCACTATACAAATAAAATATTCCGGGTAGGCTGTTGATAATAACATTTGCAAGTCTTTTTTCATCTTCTATTTGTTCTTCTGCTCGTTTTAATTCAGTAATATCAAGCATGCTTCCTACCATTCTTACCAGTTCCTTTTTTTTATTGTACACCAGATAGGTTCGGTCATACACTTGTATCCAGCCTCTGTTTTCGGTTTTAAACCGATACTCTTCCAACCAAACATTTTTTCTAAGTCCCATAGCTGTATCAAGGCTGGCAATAATATGGCGCCGCTCATCAGGATGAATTCGATTTTCCCATTCTACCGAATTGGGTACCTCATCTGTTTTACATAAACCATATAGTGCCTGGTGTACTTCATTTGCCCACCGCTTTCCTGTTACCATATCCAACTCCCACACGGCATCTTGTGTGGTAGATCCTATTAATTCAAATCGCTCATTTGCTTTACTCAATTCCTCCTGAGTGGCTTTAAATTCAGATACATCGCGCCCAAATGAAGCTAACAGTGTTTTCCCGTCAATCTTCATTTCTGAAACCGCTACTTCCACGTCTATAATTTCGCCATTCTTCTTCCTATTTTTAGTGTCTAATAAAATAGCTTGAGAGCCCCGGGATTTTTTTAATATCCCTTTCAATTTTTCTTTGGTAAACTCTGTATCAAAATCTGAAACATTCATTTTGAGCAATTCAGATTTAGAATACCCTGAATTTTCACAAAATGCTTCATTAACATCCACAACATTCAAATTAGAATCTGTAAGCAGGAAACTATCACGCATATTTTCGATGATCAAAGAATTGCGTGTGGCTACTTTGTGGTTTTCCATTTCTTCCATTTTCCTTTTGGTAATGTCTCTGTAGGTAACGGTTAGCCCATCGACGGAAGGATATAAATTTACCTCCACCCAAAATTGATGGCGATGGCTAAATCTTTCAAAGTATTGTGATTTGCCTGTTTTCAGTGCCTTTTTAGCCAACCGATGCAAGGTGTTATTTTCATTTTCCGGATACAAATCCCACACAGATTTACCAACAAAGGATTCTTTAAAATCGGGGAAAAGCCTCACCACCGCATCATTTACATAGTTAATTACATAGTTTTTATCTACGGATAGTACGGCATCTGTAATACGGTTATATACGCTTAACAGGTCAGATTCAGTACAAGTGAAATCTTTTGAATAGTTTTTCATTCTTTAGGGATGCCGTATAACTGCTTTAAGGTTATACGCTTTATATTGTCTGGATATTGTAATACAAATATAATATTTTTAAAAAAGAATAGAGTTTTTTTGCTTGTACGATTATTCCTTCTTTACTTTGCCTTCATAAATGAAAACATTAAACCATACACATCATCATAGCTGCCGGATTCCGGGAGTTTTTGTTTGATATGGTTATAAAGATAATTGATCAAAAAAAAGCTTACCGGTTGGTAAGCTTTTTTTATTTTAAACATTTAATTATGCTAAAGATTGCAGTACAGAAATCAGGGCGGCTACATGACGAATCTATAGGGCTTCTGAAAGAATGTGGAAT
Source organism: Bacteroidota bacterium (assembly GCA_018268075.1). Lineage (GTDB taxonomy): Bacteria > Bacteroidota > Bacteroidia > Chitinophagales > Chitinophagaceae > Ginsengibacter. The sequence goes on from JAFDXH010000042.1 coordinate 11,613, forward strand.
TAGAATTAATAATGGTAACGGCCAATTAAAAACAATTGCAGCCAATTTTCCCCTGGAAATCTATTTTCTGCGTGATGATGACATTCCTCAATATGTAGAAGATGGAGTAGCCGATCTGGGAATAGTAGGGCTCAATATTTTAATGGAAAAAAACAAAAAGGCAGCAACCATTTTACCACTCTCTTTCGGTCAATGCAGGCTAAGTATTGCAATACCTAAAAATAAAATATTCTCAGATTTAAAAGACTTGGAAGGTTTGAAAATTGCGACCTCATACCCACACATTCTGAATGAATACCTGAAAGCGCAAAAAATAAAGGCCGAGGTTCATGAAATTAGCGGATCGGTTGAAATTGCGCCTGGCATTGGGTTAGCAGATGCCATTTGTGACCTCGTAAGTAGCGGCAGCACCTTGTTTTCGAATGGGCTCAAAGAAGTACAAACGATTCTTCAATCGGAAGCCCTATTAATCGGAGGTGAAAATCTTATACCGGAAAACCAAATCATATTAGATAAATTATTGCTTAGAATAAAGGCAGTTTTAAAAGCAAAAAATAATAAATACATTATGCTCAATGCGCCCGATCACCGGCTAAAGGCGATAGCCGATGTACTACCGGGTATGAAAAGCCCTACAATTGTGCCTTTGGCCGAGCAAGGGTGGAGCAGTGTGCAAAGTGTAGTAAATGAAGAGGTATTCTGGGATGTTATTGAAAAATTAAAAGCACTGGATGCAGAAGGAATACTGGTGATACCTATAGAAAAAATGATTTTATGAAAAGAAAAGAAACTACCATAATAAATAGTGAGATGAAAATTGAAGTTCAACCTCCTGCCTCCCAATGGCGAGAGTTAATAGCACGCCCCTACTCAAAAAATAAAATACTTACCAGTAAAATAAAATCAATCTTAGATCATGTGCGCAAAAATGGAGATAGCGCTTTAATAAAATACACTGCTGAATTTGATAAGGTAAACCTTGATACCTTAAAAGTGAGCCCGAAAGAAATTGAAAATGCTGCAGAAGAGGTTTCGCCAGAATTAAAGAAAGCTTTACTACATGCTAAAAAAAATATTGAAATCTTTCACCGCGCACAAAATGAAAAATCCATAAAAATAAAAACAGATATTGGCGTTAGCTGCTGGCGCAAAAGTGTAGCCATAGAAAAAGTAGGCCTTTACATTCCGGGCGGAAATGCGCCCTTATTCTCTACCTTGCTTATGCTTGCTATTCCGGCCATAGCGGCAGGTTGTAAAGAAATCATAGTAGCTACTCCACCATCTATGGAGGGGAAAATACATCCAGCAATATTATATTGCTGTAAAATATTAGGGCTTGCCAGTATTTATAAAGTTGGAGGCGCGCAAGCCATTGCCGCAATGGCATTTGGCACAGAATCCATACCTGCTGTATATAAAATTTTTGGGCCCGGAAATCAATTTGTAAGTACCGCAAAACAATTAGTGAGTGAAGAGGGTGTAGCAATTGATCTTGTAGCCGGGCCAAGTGAGCTTGCAGTTTATGCAGATGAATCCTGTATTCCTCCATTTGTAGCAGCAGATTTATTAAGCCAGGCTGAGCATGGTGCCGATAGCCAGGTAATGCTGGTAGCTTCTTCGCGGCGCATTGCACAGGAAATTATAAAAAATATAAACGATCAAAAAAAGAATCTGCCGCGAGAACATTTTATAGAGCAAAGCCTGCAACACAGCAGGTTTGTCGTGCTCAAAAATCCGGACAGCGCCTTCGCGTTGCTCAATCTGTATGCGCCTGAGCATTTAATCATTGCATCTGATCATGCCATGCAGCTATCAGAAAAAGTACAAAATGCCGGCAGTGTTTTTATCGGAAATTACTCCTCCGAGTCGGCAGGCGATTATGCCACAGGCACTAATCATACATTGCCAACCAGCAGCTATGCAAAAACCCATTCAGGAGTTTCATTAGATAGCTTCATCAAAAAAATAACTTTTCAGGAGGTAACCCCAAAAGGAGTATTACAAATAGGGCACACAGTGCAAATACTCGCCGAAGCCGAAGGGCTAAAAGCTCATGCTGGTGCGGTAACAATAAGGCTCAATTATCTAAATAAAAAATCATGAATTTTAATCTGAATCAACTTGTAAGGAAAAATATAAAGGAGCTAAACCCCTATTCATCGGCAAGGCAGGAATCTGTAGCATCAGAAGTAAAAATATTTCTCGATGCCAATGAAAATAGTTTTGGATCGCCATTAGCCTCCGAATATAACAGATACCCAGACCCGCTGCAAAAAGAAGTAAAAGAGGTATTATCCAAAATAAAGCATACAAACGCATCCAATATTTTTATAGGCAATGGAAGCGATGAGATTATAGATTTATTAATCCGGATATTTTGTGTGCCCGGCGAAGATAAAATACTTGTATGCCCGCCTACCTATGGCATGTATGAAGTATGCTCTAAAATAAATGACATTGGAGTACAAAAAATAAATTTAACAGCAGACTTTCAACTGGACATACCTCAAATACTAAACTCTATAAACGAAAAAACAAAGCTCATCTTCATTTGCTCGCCGAATAACCCTACCGGAAATATCATGGCAAAAAATGACCTACTTCAGTTGCTTCAAAATTTTAATGGTCTTGTTATAATTGATGAAGCCTACATCAATTTTTCCCAGCAAAAATCAATGATATCTGAACTTGAACTATATGCCAATTTAGTGGTGCTTCAAACTTTATCGAAGGCATGGGGGTTAGCCTCATTGCGCCTTGGACTCGGCTATGGTTCTGCAGAATTGATATCCATAATGAATAAAGTAAAGCCCCCATATAATATTGGTGGTTCAGCGCAATCATTGGCGTTGGAAGCCTTACAAAACATAGCACAGGTAAATGAATGGATCGTAAATACTACTACTGAAAGAACTCGAATGGCCAATGATCTGAAAAAACTATCACTGGTAGAAAAAGTATATCCAAGTGACGCCAATTTTTTGTTGGTAAAATTTAAAGATGCTGAAAAAATATACCATGCCCTAATGGCTAAAAAAATTGCCGTAAGAAACAGATCTAAGGAAACACTCTGCGACAACTGCCTGCGCATCACCATTGGCACTCCGGGCGAAAACGACCTTGTTATTGACTCCATTTTAGAATTGGAGAAAATGATACCAGAATATAATAAATTTAAGAATCAATGATTTAGAAATAGCACAGAGCAATAAGAATGAAAATTAAGAATAGAATCCGGGAAATTCGCAAGACCAATAAAAAAACAATAAAAAAATAAATGAAAAAAATATTATTTATAGACCGCGATGGCACACTGATTACAGACCCACCACCCACCTATCAGGTAGATGAATTCCCTAAATTAGAGTTCTATCCTGAAGCCCTATTTTATCTGGGAAGGATAGCACGCGAACTCAAGTATGAGCTGGTGATGATAACCAATCAAGATGGCCTTGGCACTGAAATTTTCCCGGATGAAACTTTCTGGCCTGTTCATAATTTTATTATGAACACGCTATCCAATGAAAAGATCCATTTCAAAGAAGTGATAATTGACCGTACATTTCCTTCAGAAAATAATCTTACCAGAAAACCCGGTACTGCGCTGTTAAAAAAATATATAGATAACCCTGAGTACGATATTGCTAATTCATTTGTAATTGGCGACAGGGTAACAGATGTATTGCTTGCGAAAAATCTGGGGTGTAAATGTTTTTATATCAACAATAATGAATTGCTGGGAGCACATGAAGTAACAGTTTCTAAAAAAGAACTGACCCCCTTTATTGCATTAGAAAGCGCTGCATGGGAAGACATTTATAATTACCTGAAATTACCTCCGAGAAAAGCTTCGCTAACCCGCAAAACAAAAGAAACTGAAATAGAAATAAAACTCAATCTGGATGGATCTGGCATTAGTAACATCCAAACCGGTATATCATTCTTTAATCACATGCTGGAGCAACTATCCAAACATGGAAATATAGACTTGGAAATAATTTGCAAAGGCGACCTGCACATAGATGAACACCATACTATTGAGGATACGGGCATTACCTTAGGGCAAGCTTTTTTAAAAGCTCTTGGGGATAAAAGAGGCATTGAAAGATATGGTTTTTTATTACCAATGGATGATTGCCTTGCACAGGTAGCTATTGACTTTGGCGGTAGGCCATGGCTTATTTGGGATGCTGATTTTAAAAGAGAAAAAATTGGTGATATGCCAACAGAAATGTTTTATCATTTTTTTAAATCATTTTCAGACGCATCACTCAGCAACCTCAACATGAAGGCTGAAGGTGAGAATGAACACCATAAAATCGAATCTATGTTTAAAGCCTTTGCCCGAGCCATAAAGAGGGCCGTAAAAAGAGACCAAAACAATGATTCTTTACCCACTACAAAAGGATCGCTATGAGCGCTATTGCCATCATAAACTATGATGCAGGAAATACCAGAAGCATTTTCAATGCATTAAACCGGTTAGGTGCATACGCAGTTTTAACAGATGACCCGGCTGAGATAAAAAGTGCCGATAAAGTTATTTTTCCCGGTGTAGGAAATGCGGCCGCAGCCATGCAAAGTTTGAGTGAAAAAAAATTGATTCCTGTAATTCAAGAACTCACACAGCCTGTGCTCGGTATCTGTCTGGGTATGCAATTACTTTGCGACCATTCAGAAGAGAATAATACGCCAGGCCTTGGTCTCATTCATTTGAAAGTAAAAAAAATGGAATCACCCAGTAGGGAGTTTAAAATACCACAGGTAGGATGGAATACCATTCAACATCTATCGAGCGATTTATTCAAAGGCATTCAGTTAGATTCATTTGTATATTTTGTACATAGTTATTATGTAGCGTGTGGCCCAGAAACCATAGCCACCACCAATTACATACAACCGTTTAGCGCAGCAATTAAAAAAGACAATTTTTACGGCGTACAATTCCACGCTGAAAAGTCAGCCAATATTGGCGAAAAAATAATTTCTAATTTCTTAAATTTAAAATGAAAATAATTCCTGCTATAGATATCATGAATGGAGGCTGTGTAAGATTAATGCAAGGCGATTTTAGTAAAAAAATTTCCTACGGCAATCCGCTCGAACAAGCAAAATTATTTGAAGGCGCCGGTCTTAGAAGAATACATGTAGTAGATCTTGATGGCGCTAAAATGGGAAGTGTAACCAACATAACTACATTAGAAATTCTGGCAAAAAACACCTCGCTGATCATAGATTTTGGCGGAGGTATTAAAAGCTACAAAGATGCCTGTTCGGTATTCAATGCAGGTGCACAAATAATTTCAGTAGGAAGCATGGCTATAAAAAACCCGGAATTACTTGGCATACTACTGCAAGAATTTGGCCCGGAAAAAATCTGGATTGGCGCAGATGTGAAAGATGAAAAAATAAAAATTAGCGGATGGCAACAGCACACAAATTTAAACATCTATGATTTTATTGAAGATATGATTACTGCAGGGTTCAATCATTTTTTTTGTACTGATATTTCCAAAGATGGCATGCTGGAAGGCCCTGCCACTGCATTATACAAAGCAATTAAAGAAGCATATCCGGAAATCAAACTTACAGCAAGTGGTGGAGTTAGCAATCTGGATGATCTAAATCAATTACAACAATGCGGTTGTGATGGCGCTATTGTGGGCAAAGCTTATTATGAAGGGAACATAACATTAAAACAACTTGCAGAATTTTAAAACTATGCTTGCTAAAAGAATAATTCCTTGTCTTGATATAAAAAATGGGCGCACCGTAAAAGGAGTAAACTTTGAAGGCTTGCGCGATGCCGGCGACCCCTTATGGCTTGCAGACTTTTATTGTAGCCAAGGGGCAGATGAGTTGGTATTTCTGGATATTACTGCTACAATTGAGAATAGGCCTACACTTATAGAATTGGTAAAAAATCTTTCGCAGAAGATTAATATTCCCTTTACAGTTGGCGGCGGAATAAGTTCGGTACAAAATATTTTAGAACTACTTAAAAATGGAGCCGACAAAATATCTGTTAATACTGCCGCATTCAAAAATCCTCATTTGATAGAAGAGGCAGCCGCACAATTTGGCAGCCAATGTATTGTACTGGCAATAGATACAAAGAAAGAAGAAAATGGAGAGTGGTATGTTTACTTAAATGGTGGCCGCACTTCCACGAAAACTAAAGCCTTGGATTGGGCCTTACAAGCTGAAAGTTTGGGTGCAGGTGAAATCTTGCTAACCTCAATGGACAACGACGGTGTAAAAAATGGATTTGCAAATGATATTACTGCGCTATTATCAAACAATTTAAATATACCAGTGATTGCTTCCGGTGGCGCAGGTACTTTGGAGCATTTTAAAGATGTATTCTTCAAAGGCCATGCTGATGCAGCTTTAGCAGCAAGTGTTTTTCATTACAATGAAATTGGCCTACCCGAATTAAAAAATTATTTATACAAAAATAATATCCCGGTTAGATTTTAAATTAGTTTTTATAGAACATAAATAAACTTAGAAAAGAATTGAAAAAATGAAAGAAATGAAAATTGATTTTGAAAAATATGAAGATGGATTAGTGCCCGCAATCGTTCAGGACTCAAGTACCAGAGTAGTACTGATGCTCGGATTTATGAATCAGGAATCAGTTGAAAAAACAATCCAGACAGGAAGAGTGACCTTTTATAGCCGAAGTAAAAAGCGGTTATGGACAAAGGGTGAAACAAGTAATAATTTTTTAGCCCTTGAGGAAATAAAAGTTGATTGTGACAATGATACAATTTTAATCAAGGCAAAGCCCCATGGCCCCGTTTGTCACTCTGGTGCAGCCACCTGTTTTAATGAAACCAATAAGCCAGATGATTTTTTACAAACACTTGAGGGCATCATTGAAGAAAAAAAAATAAATGCAGCCAATCAGGGTTCATATACTGAAAAATTAATAAGCAGTGGTATCAATAAGATTGCACAAAAAGTAGGCGAAGAAGCTGTAGAACTGGTAATAGAAGCGAAAGATAATAATAACGAACTCTTTGTGAATGAAGCCGCCGATCTTCTATTTCATTATTTAGTATTGCTTCATGCTAAAAATTTCAGCCTGAATGATATCATAAAGGTTCTAGAAAAGAGACACCATCCTTTAGAAAAATAAATGCAAGGCAGCACTGTGCCATTTAGCAGCCTACATTATTTTTCAAGATTTTATTTTGAAATAACTCACTCAAAAGAGGAAGATTAAGCTCCGCATTTCCTGATGAAGGAACCAAATGAAAATAGTAAAACAGATAGCCTACTTTAAATACCTCATTGATATCAATTCGTTAGGGCAAGCAACTTTTCTTTGTCATGGTGCATTTATTTTTCTAAAAGAATTTACTATTTATAGAAATCCTTTTGATTTTCTGGTATGGTTTTAGACTTTATTAAGGTGAACCTAATTTAAACCCCTAAAAATTAAAACAAGCACCTATGAAAAAAGTATTTTTAGCAATGATTGCAGTAGCGCTTTCTTTTGGAGCATTTGCCCAAGACACCACAAAAAATCCAACAACGCCACCCACACAACAGCCTCAACAACAAAAGAAGGATATGTACGTGTTTAAAAAAGATAAGATGTGGTTAGTAAAAAGTGGAACAGTCACTGAAATGACGGATAGCACTACGTTATCCAACGGAACAGTGATAAAGCCCAACGGTGAAATTATTACTAAAGATGGCCAGACTCAGGTATTAAAAGATGGCCAGTACATTGATGTAGATGGAAAAATTGGTGATACGACAGAATAATTAAAAAAAAATTCTCCGTATCGTTTAACCCCCAAAGGGGCCTTCAAAAAGAACTGAAAGCCCCTTTTTTATTGAACTCAAATTTTTGAATACATCAATGCTTTATAAAAAAATTTTGACCCATTTAAAATTTATTCCTTTATCAGGGCACCACTAAAAATAGAGTAAGTTAATTTTTTCTTATTATGAAGAAATAGCGTTGAAATACACAGGCCATTTTTATCAAGTGCATTTCAAATTGTAGCAGAGGCCAGCCCATAGTGGGCGGTGAAGACACCGCCCACGGCGTGCCGCCCCGGTTCGTGTCTTACGAACCTGAGACATTTTAAAATACACCCTTTTTAGCAGCATATTGCAGATTTCTTTTAAATTTGAGATCAACCAAAATCTCAATTGTGCCTATTTCAATTCTTTTTGTTTCAATTCTTTTTATGTTGCTGGGTATGTTTATTCAGGCAAGGCTCAAAAACAGGTTTGCTGAGTATAGTAAGGTACCTACTTCAAGTGGTTTATCTGGCAAGGAGGTAGCAGAAAAGATGCTTCACGATAGTGGTATCTACGATGTAAAAGTGCTTTCAGTTCCGGGGTTTTTAAGTGACCATTATGACCCTTCTAAAAAGACAGTAAACTTAAGTCCAGATGTGTATGAAGGAAGAAATATTTCGGCTGCTGCAGTAGCTGCTCATGAATGTGGCCATGCGGTACAACATGCTACTTCTTATTCTATGCTATCTCTTCGAAGTGCACTTGTTCCTATAGTGCAGATAAGTACTAACCTTGCACAGTGGGTTATTTTAATAGGCCTGGGGTTATTTTCATTTGGTGGTGGCAACTCAACAGTTTTATTAATTGGCATCTTACTTTTTGCAGCATCCACACTATTTTCTATCATTACCCTACCTGTGGAATTCGATGCCTCAGCCCGGGCTTTGAAATGGCTGGATACATCTCATCTTGCATCACCGGCAGAATATTCAAAAGCAAAGGATGCACTCAAGTGGGCTGCACTTACTTATGTAGTAGCGGCACTGGCCTCGGTAGCCATGTTGGTGCAATACATCATGATATATAATGATAGAAGGTAAGCCCTACCTGACTCCCAACAAAAGAGTATTTATGCCAGTGCAGATTGCACATGTTTCCTCTCGCCAATCTGCTGCCGCCACATAGCATAGTATAAGCCCATCTGAGAAAGCAACTCGTTGTGATTACCGGTTTCTATTACCACTCCCTTTTCCAATACATATATTCTATCGGCATGCATGATTGTACTGAGGCGGTGGGCTATTAAAATGGTTATTTGTTCTTTCTTAGATGATATCTCTTTTATAGTGTTGGTAATTTCTTCTTCAGTAAGGCTGTCTAATGATGATGTGGCCTCATCGAAAATGAGTAAATGCGGATTACGCAGCAAAGCACGTGCAATAGAAAGGCGCTGCTTTTCTCCACCGGATATTTTTATACCACCCTCGCCTATTACTGTATAAATACCTTGATCTGCTCTTTCTAAAATATTAAAACAAGCAGCCTTTCTCAAGGCGGTAATAATCTGATCATCTGTAGCGTCTGGATTTACAAAAAGCATATTCTCTTTAATGGTACCGGCAAACAATTGTGTATCCTGAGTAACAAACCCAATCTGTGCACGTAAGCTATCAAAATCTATTTGCTTGCTATCCACCTCATTGTATAAAATTTCACCTTGTTGTGGTTGATAAAGGCCTACCAATAACTTTACCAACGTTGTTTTTCCTGAACCAGAAGGGCCTACAAAAGCAATTGTCTCGCCTTTTTTCACATCAAAACTTATGTCGACCAAAGCAGGCTGTGAGGCTGATTGGTGCTTAAATTTTACATTTAAAAATTGCAATTCATTTAATGCTGCAATGGTATGTGGATGTTCTGGTTTGGGTTCAGGCATTTTTTTCATCAGCGTATCAAAGTTTTGCAAGGAAGCCTCTGCCTCACGGTATGAAATAATAATATTGCCAATCTCTTGCAAAGGGCCGAAAATGAAAAACGAATAGAAGGTAAGCGTCATTAGCTGCCCGGGTGTAATAGTATTTTTGAAGATAAGCCAAAGTAAAATGAACATGATGGCCTGACGCAAAAAATTCACAAAGGTGCCTTGTATAAAACTCAATGTGCGAATACTCTTTACCTTTTTTAATTCAAGGCCCAAAATTTTGTAGGTATTATTATTGAGCCGGTCTATCTCTTGATGTGTAAGACCAAGGCTCTTTACCAGCTCAATATTTCTTAACGATTCTGTAGTAGTGCCTGCAAGTGAATTAGTTTCTGAAACAATCTTCTTCTGGATCACCTTTATCTTTTTGCTAAGAATACTCGTCATTAACGACAATAAAATAATACCCCCAACATAAACCGGCATAATGCTCCAATGCAATGAAAAACTATACACAGTAACAAAGACAATGCCTACTAAAATCCCAAAGAGAATATTATTAAAAGAAATAATAAATTTTTCAGTATCCAATCGCACTTTAGATAAAATAGATAATGTTTCTCCGCTTCGCTGATCTTCAAATTCTTGGTAAGGCAATTTCATACTATGCCTGAGGCCATCGGTAAAAAGACTTGCGCCAAATTTCTGTACTACTACATTTCCAAAATAATCCTGAAATGCCTTGGCGATTCTGGACACCATCGCTACACCGATAAGCATTCCCAGATAGGTGACCACCCCACTAATAAATTGGCTTTCAGTGCGCCCAGCTACATGTGGGTGTGTAACAAATTTGTCAAACATTTTACCAAATATCAGCGGATCAAGCATCGAGAATACCTGATTGATTGCAGCTAATAACAGGGTTAGTGCCATTAACCACTTGTATGGCTTAAGATACGATAACAATAATTTCATGCTGCAAAAATAAGTGGCGGATAGTTCTGATAGGATGTTTTTGGAAAAAGGCTATTTTTTGAATATTTTCACTTGTCACCGGCTCAGATTTGATTACTTTTAAAAAAAAAATTATGGAATTGTATTCACTTTTTAAGAAAGAATTAAAAGAAGAACTAATCTCAACAGAAAAAATGCTGAGCCGCGTACCAGCCGACAAAATGGAATGGAGGCCTCACGAAAAAAGTATGACCATGAAGAGCCTTGCAGGTCATATCGCTGAATTGCCTGGATGGATTTCAATGGCATTGACCACCGATGGATTAGATTTTGCAAAGGGTGATTATAAACCGGCGGTAGTAAATGAACCCGGCGATCTGCTGAAAATTCTACATGAGGCTGCTGATAATGCCTTTAAGCAATTAACTCCAGAAAATGAACACAAGATGCATGAGGCTTGGATTTTGCGCAACGGCGATATTGTTTTAAAAAATTACACCCGTGCAGAAACCATTCGTATGGCGCTCAATCAAATAGTTCACCATCGTGCACAGTTAGGCGTTTATCTTAGGCTTTTGAATATTCCAATTCCCGGAAGCTATGGCCCAAGCGCCGATGATCATGATTTTAAATAGTATAAAATTAAGTGCGCCGAATCGCCTCATTTAATTGAGCCATAAACGATAATGTTTTAAAAAATAACCTTTGCCCATCTTATGGCCAACCTGTATAATGAACTCCTGCAATTGTTTAAAGATGATCTTCAAATAGCGCCAAAGGGAAATGTACAAAAAAAATTATTGGCAGCGGCATCCATACAGCCCAATGAATCCTTTTTAGAAAAATTATTAACTAATAAAAAGTTAGCCGACTTTTTTTTTGTAAAAGCAGGCAAAATTTTTGTTTTTGACAAAATAAAATTTCAACAATTTTTAAATAACAAAGACCTCTTTGCCGGTAGTGCTACTTTTTATAACAATAAAATTGGCATAAGTCAGCATAATACTTTTATTAGTCGCCTGGAGGATGTGGTGCTCACCTGGCCCTATAAAGACTGTGTACTCGAAGGGGGGCAAACACATGAAGAAAGTAGCAGGAAAGAAATTATGTGGAATGAGATATTGGCGCCCAATGAAATTGACCGGTTACTAAGCCCCAAATGCTTTACAAATTTTAAAAAATATACAGCAAAAGGTAGTAGCGCTATCACCTCCATTTCACCTAACGATAATTTAATTATTAAAGGGAATAATCTTCTGGTGCTGCATAGTTTACTACCAAAGTATGCCGGAAAAATAAAACTGATTTACATAGACCCACCCTACAATACAGGCAACGATAGTTTTCTATACAATGACAATTTTAACCATAGCACTTGGCTCACCTTTATGAAAAACCGACTGGAGGTAGCCTGGAAACTTCTGGCAGATGATGGTTGCATTTTTATTCAAACTGATGATGAAGAAGCTGCATATTTAAAAGTATTGTGCGATGAGCTATTGGGCAGAAATAATTTCAGAGAAAATATTATCTTAAAATCCAGTACAGAAAGTGGAGTCAACGCCATCAACGTAAAAAGGGGCGAACGGCTATTTAAGGTAAAGGAGAATATTTTATTTTATTCTAAATCACCCAATTTCAGGTTTAAATTCTTTTATACTAAAGCGCCATTCAATACCAATTATAAATATGAAGTGATAAAAAAAGGGGGGCAATATTTTATTGAAGATATTCAAAAGAAATTTTTTGAAAAGAAACTCAACGGGGCAAAAAAAGTCAGTCTCACCAAAAGTGAAATACTAAAAATTGATTATGAATTTGCCGAATATGCATTGACGCATGCTGCATCCATTTATTCTCTGGAAAAAAACATAAAAAAAGCCGGTGAAAAATTTAAAACTTTTGCAGCAAGCAATAAAACCAAAGGCATTGTAGAAGAATTCACAAATAAATCTGGCGAAAAAATATTAGTGTATGATGGCGGGGCTCTTGTGCCCCTAAAAGAAAGAGTGATAGAAGATCAGGGCCAGAAACACTTTGGTATATTGGCATCTGACCTGTGGGTAGATATCGGAACCACTGCAAGTAATGAAGGCGGCATTCGTTTTCAAAACGGGAAAAAACCGGAAAAACTATTAAAGCGAATTATAGAAATGACTACCAACGAAGGCGACCTCGTGCTCGATTACCACCTGGGAAGCGGTACTACTGCTGCAGTAGCTCATAAGCTTAAGCGTCAATATATTGGTATTGAACAAATGGATTACGGCGAAAATGATTCTATCGTAAGATTGCAGAATGTGATCAATGGCGAGCAAAGTGGTATTTCAAAGGTTGCCGGATGGCAGGGTGGCGGCTCGTTCATCTCTATGGATGTGTTAAAAATAAACGAACACCTGATGGAGGAAATTCTCAAAAGTAAAAGCCTGAAAGTAGACAAATTAATTTTTAAAAAAATTAAAAAAACGGCACTGATTTCCTTTGATGTACAGGATGAATGGATCAACGGGAAAAACCCTGATTGGCAATTATTTTCAGTAGATGAAAGAAAGCAATTCCTTATCAGGTTTTTAGATTTAAATTATCTCTATCTTCCATATACAGAAAGAGCAGATAAAGATTTTCAACTAACACCAAAAGACATTGCAATAAACGAAGCATTTTATCAAAAAAAATAATTGATATGCCAGATTATGCCACTGACCGCACCTTCACCAACTATGTGCATAGCCACCTGGCACTGCCTATTATTTACAAATCCCTAAATTGGATTCCTGTACCAATTAACGAGGTTTCAGCAGCCGATCTTGATATCAACCATGGGATAGATTATCTTTTTCAAAAAAACGGCAATTTAATATCCGTACAGGAAAGATTTCGCGAAGAGCAATATAGAAATTATTCCGACTTCACCATTCGCTATAGGCGCGATGACAGTAAAAGTTCAAATAGGATAAAGTCAGAATATTTTAAAATGAAGGCAGATTATTTTGTTTATGGAATTACCAATTGTAAAAAAGATAAAATTACCAACTGCGAAGGCTTCATCAAATATGCTGTAATAGATATTAAACAAGTGTACCACAAAATAGAAAGCGGAGAAATCATCATTCTCAATAATGGTAAGCAAAAATGCACCATGGCAAATAACAAAATGGAATGCCCTATAAAATTCAATAGAGACAGATCCTCCAGCTTTTTCCCCATCGATATTTCATTACTTATTAATCACTGGGGCCCTGATGCGGTTCTGGTACAAAAAGGGTTTGCATGATTAATAATCTTGAAAGTCATCTAAATAAAATTTCCGAACTGAATGGAAATGACTTCTTTCGCAAGCAAGTACCTGCAAGCATATATCACAATCTTAACAAAAACCTGCCCGCTCGAACTTACCAACATGAGGCTATAGGTAGGTTGATTTACTACTGGCAAAATGAGCGTACTTCACAAGAGCAGGTTCACCTGCTTTTTCACATGGCAACTGGTAGTGGCAAAACATTGATCATGGCCGCTCTCATATTATACATGTATGAAAAAGGGTATAGGCATTTTATTTTTTTTGTTAATAGTAATAATATTATCAATAAAACGAAGCAAAATTTCACCAACCCATCCTCTTCTAAATATTTGTTTTCAGACGAGATAACCATCAATGGAAAACAAGTACAGGTAAAAGAAACAGAACAGTTTGGCGAAATGCTTTCAGATTCTATCCAAATCAGTTTTACCACGATCAATGGCCTACATTCTAAATTAAATACACCAAGAGAAAACAGCCTGACCCTTTCTGATTTTGAAATAAATAAAATGGTTTTACTTTCGGATGAAGCACATCACATAAATGCACAAACGAAAAAAGGCAGCAAGCTCAATAAGGCTGAAGCAGATGAAACAATAAGCTGGGAAAGTACTGTAAACAAAATTTTACAGGCTAACCCGCAAAATGCTCTGTTTGAGTTTACAGCTACAGCCGGGCTATCCCTACCGGAAATTGCAAAAAAATATCAGGATAAAATCATTTATGACTATTCATTAAAACAATTCAGGAGCGATGGGTTTTCAAAAGATGTGCAACTTTTACAAAATAAATCAGAGTCCCTTTTTACAAGAGCCTTACCGGCACTATTTTTAAGCCAATACAGAAAACAACTATTTAAAAAATATGGCATAGAAGCCAAGCCAGTAATTCTCTTTAAATCAAAAACAATAAAAGACAGTAATCTATTTTTTACAGATTTCTCTATACAATTAGATAAACTAAATGCAGCAAAAGTAAAAAATGTGCTGGCCGGATTAAATGATGTACGGATACAGCATTTGAAGCATTACTTTGCCACAAATAAAATTAAGACAGAAGATTGGGTCCAGGAATTGAAGGAAGATTTTTCGAAGGAAAAACTAATTACCCTCAATACAACTGACGATAGTTATGAAAAGCAATTAGCCATCAATTCGCTTGAAGAAAAAAACAATCCCTACCGAGCCATATTTGCAGTGGATAAGCTTAATGAAGGCTGGGATGTGCTGAACCTGTTTGATATTGTAAGATTGTATGGCACTACAAAAAATGAATCAGGCAAACCATCGCATACCACAATTGCAGAAGCGCAATTAATTGGAAGAGGCGCCCGATACTATCCATTTCGCATTCGCAAAAACCAATCACTGCATAAGAGAAAATATGATCTCGAACCGGAGCATGAATTACGCATTTGTGAAGAATTGTATTATCATAGTCCTTACGATCCGTCCTACATTATTGAACTAAACAAAATACTGATAAGAAATGGGATAAAGCCTGCGGATAATGAAAATAAAAATACCCCAGGTAAATCAATCCCTTTGCCCCGCGTGCTTTCATCATTCCCTGCCGATGTAATTAATAAAACCTATAAGACTCGGCATTCACAGCATGAAAAAAAAAGGGTTACTCCCATTATTTCTTTGGGCGACAGAATTATACGCAAAGCAATCAATAAAAATAATTTTTTCAGGTTTGATAATTTAAAAACAATATTTCCTCATTGCACCTCCATTCAGGAATTTATAAATTCAAAAAAATATTTAGGTGGAATAAAAATAGAAATACTAAACCTTCCAGACTACAACAAAAACCCCTATTTACTCCTTTCATCTGCTACGGATATTTTAGGGCAAATTGCAGCAGATCTCGAAGATTAATAATTTCACTGCTTCACGTTCAGAAACTCAATTGAGACTTAAGAGATATTACATTTAATAGCAGCTTACATCTTTTTTAAAATTTTATTGAACGTATTTAGGTTGCGGGAAGTAAATGAATTTTTTAAATTTTTCTTACCAAGTATTTTTCCAAATTCAGAGTTAAGTGTACCACCTTTTGGAATTTTCCAATAAAAATTATTATCAATAATTGCGCCTTCTTCACCTTTGGCCTTCTTAGACTTTTCAAATTCTTTCATCAAAATATCTTCGATTTCTTTAACCCCAATAAAACTGTAAATGTGAAACTTCGGACTACAGTTAAAAGGGGTTTTATTAGTAATACGTTCTATTTCACTTTTATTTTTTAAGAAAAGAAAGGCCTCATAATTAAAATTCACAGACAGGGCATTTTCCAAAATCCCCTTTAATACTATCTTGTTTTTATCAGATGAAAAAATA
>JAFDXH010000043.1 GCA_018268075.1 Bacteroidota bacterium
CAGACAACAGCATCAGAAAAAAACGACCTCGCCCTTGCAAATATTATTTGCAAACATTTGAAAAGCAACGCCATTTCAATAGTAAAAGATGGGCAACTATTGGGCAAAGGTTGTGGCCAAACTTCGCGTATAGATGCATTGAGGCAGGCAATAGAGAAAGCCAAACAATTTAATTTTACTCTACAAAGTGCTGTTGTAGCAAGCGATGCATTTTTCCCCTTTGACGATTGTGTAAAATTAGCGCATCAGACGGGCGTTACGGCTTTTATTGAGCCTGGTGGCTCTATTCGCGATAAAGATTCTATTGCTTATTGCAAAGAAAATAACCTGGCATTAGTAATGACCGGATCAAGGCATTTCAAGCATTAATCTTTATGTTCTTTTTTTGCATTAATCCGATTCTTCCATTGCTCATTAAAAGTTCTTTTACTAAACTGAAGTGGTGCATGGTAACTGTTCCAGCCTTTGAATAATTTATTTACCACTTTAGATTTGATACCACCATTTCCCACATTCATCATACTGCGTTTTAAGGAAGCTATTTTCCAAAGTTTCCAAGCCATTTTCTCAGAAAAATCTGCCATTCCCTGTGCCACGCTGCTCTGCCTATTATCGAGCAAAAGATTGTGAATATTGATTTTTACGGGGCATACTTCTGTACAGGCGCCGCACAATGAGGAGGCATAGCTAAGATGCTTGTATTCATCAAGCCCATTCATATTGGGCGATATTACACTACCAATAGGGCCGCTATAGGTAGTACCGTAGGTATGGCCACCAATATTTTTATACACGGGGCATACATTAAGGCAAGCGCCGCATCTGATGCAGTACAGGCTTTCTCTCTGCACCGGATTTGCTAATATATCAGTACGGTTATTGTCTAAAAGTATCACATACATTTCTTCAGGGCCATCAGATTCTCCTGCCTGCCGCGGGCCAGAAATGATATTACTATACACGGTCACTTTTTGCCCGGTACCATAGGTGGATAATAAAGGCCACATTAAGGCAAGGTCCGTCATAGAGGGAATCATTTTTTCAATACCTACGATGGCAATATGTGTTTTGGGCCAAGCTGTAGATAGCCTTGCATTTCCTTCATTTTCTGTAATGGCAATAGCCCCTATATCACTTATTAAAAAATTAGCGCCTGTGATTCCGATTTCAGCATGTACATATTTTTCTCTTAAAATATTTCTGGCCACACCCGTTAATTCTTTAGGTGACAATGTGGAAGGGGTACCCAATTTTTGAGAAAAAAGTTTTGCTACATCCTCCTTGCTTTTATGCATAGCCGGAGTAACTATATGATAAGGTGGTTCGCCATCTAATTGTTGAATATACTCGCCAAGATCGGTTTCAATACTCTCAATTCCATTTTTTTCCAAAAAATGATTAAGGTGAATTTCTTCTGTAACCATACTTTTACTCTTTACAATAGAAGTACATTCCTTTTGCTTGCAAATTTTTAAAATTTCGTCTAAGGCTTCCTGTGAGTCTTGAGCCCAGATTACCTTGCCCCCGCGTGCAGTAAAATGCATTTCAAATTCTTCCAATTGCTCATGCAGTGTCTCTATAGCGCGCCACTTTATATTTTTAGCCCGCTGTTTGGCAAGTTCCAAGTCTTTGAATTGAGCTTTGCCTGTAGGCACTGCAGCATCATACCTCCCGATATTAAAATTGATTTTATTACGATGTTCTATATCAGCACTTTTAATGGTGCTTTTAGCTAAGAAGGTTGCTGCTGTTTCATTCATTGTAGAAAAAATTCAATCGCTTTTAGTATGAGAAATAATTAATTATCCAGTTCAAGCTAGATCATCAGGCTATTTTAATACTCCCAATTCTTTTCCCACTTTTGAAAAAGCAGCGATAGCTTTATCCAAATGCTCCCGCTCGTGGGCTGCGCTCAACTGTACTCTGATGCGTGCCTGCCCCTTTGCCACCACAGGAAAGAAAAATCCGATTACATAGATTCCTTCTTCTAATAATCTTGCTGCAAATTTTTGGGAAAGCACCGCATCATATAGCATAATCGGTACTATCGGATGCACGCCTGGCTTTATATCAAATCCGGCTTCAGTCATATTTTTACGGAAATAAAGGGTGTTTGCTTCTAATTTATCGCGCAGATTGGTAGTTTCACTTAGCATATCAAATACAGCGATGGAAGCGCCCACTATACCCGGTGCCAGTGTATTACTAAACAGATAAGGCCTGCTTCTTTGACGCAGCATATTTATTACTTCTTTACTTGCTGCAGTAAAGCCCCCATTAGCGCCCCCCAATGCTTTGCCTAAGGTACCTGTAAGGATATCTATTTTGCCCATTACCCCACAATATTCAGGTGTGCCTCGGCCCGTTTTGCCAATAAAACCGGTAGAGTGAGAGTCATCCACCATTACAATAGCATCATGTTTTTCTGCCAGAGCACAAATTTTATCTAATTGAGCAATAGTGCCATCCATACTGAATGATCCATCTGTTACTATTATCCTAGATCGCGCCTCTTTTGCTTCTATTAATTTTTTCTCAAGATCCTCCATGTTATTATGCTCGTACCGAAAGCGCTGCGATTTGCACAAGCGTACTCCATCTATTATACTGGCATGGTTCAGCGCATCGGATATAATAGCATCTGTCTCCCCAAACAAGGGTTCAAAAACGCCGCCATTTGCATCAAAACAGGCTGCATACAGTATGGTATCCTCCATTCCAAGAAAAGCGGCAATTTTTTGCTCCAACTCTCTGTGTATATCCTGCGTACCACAAATAAACCTAACACTACTAAGGCCAAAGCCTCTTTCATCATTAGTTTTATTAGCCGCTGCTATTACCTTATGCTCAGATGAAAGGCCCAGATAATTATTTGCGCAAAAATTAAGCACCTGCTTGTCACCTACCTGAATCACGGCTCCCTGATGGCTTGTAATAATACGCTCCTCCTTATAAAGCCCCGCAATACGTATATCATTTAACTCTTCACTAATACGCTTTTTAAATTTTTCATTCATTACTGTTATAATTTTGAGATTACAAACCTACTGATTCTGTGATTTTATTTTTCAAAATAAAAGAACAGGCTGTAACATTTAGGGCATAGCAACGTATAATATCAAACAAACATCATTTAGAAAAATTTACTGATTACTACTTATGACGGCTAAAGAGTATAATGATTGTGTGAAAATGTATGCGGATAATGTTTATAGGTTTATCCTTAAAAACCTGAGGCATGAAGAAGACGCCCGTGATGTAGTGCAATCTTCCTTTGAAAAGTTGTGGATCAATAGAGAAAAGGTAGATAATGCGCGAAGTAAATCTTTTCTATTTACAGTAGCCTATCACCAAATGATAGATACAATTAGGAAAAATAAAAAAATTTCGCTGATGGATGATTTTTCATTTGTAAATAAAACTACAAGTGAGCCGCAGCAGCAATTAAAAGAAATATTGAATGAGGCGCTTAACAGGCTTAATGAAACACAAAGAAGCCTGATATTATTAAAGGATTATGAGGGCTATAGCTATGAAGAAATCAGTGAAATAACCTCATTAAGCCAGAGTCAAGTAAAGGTGTACCTGCATAGGGCGCGCATTCAATTAAAAAATTATTTGGTAAAACCTGAAAATGTAATTTAATGAACATTAACAGAGATAATTACGAAGAATACTTTATTCTATATGCAGACAGAGAACTGAATGCACAACAAAAACAGGAAGTAGAACAATTTGTAGCAGCAAATAACGACTTGCTGCCCGAATTCAAAATGTTTCAAATGACGGTGCAATCTGCAGATGAAAAAATTGAATTTACACAAAAAAACAGGCTTTTTAAAGAGGCGGATATATTTATTGATGAATCTAATTTTGAAGAAAAATTTATATTATTTTATGACGGAGAATTAAATGAAGAAGAAAAGCATAGTGTAAATCAATTTGTACTTGCCCACCCGCAGCATGCTCATGAATTTAATCTTTATGGCCTGACAAAAATAACTCCTGACAAAACGATTTTTTTTGATAAGAAGCATACTCTTCTGAAAAAAGAAACTGATGGAAAAGTAGTACCCTTCATTGTCTGGAAAATACTGGCCGCAGCCATGATAGCGGGCGCTGGAATATGGTTCACTGCAAACTATTTTGCACCGGTAAAAA
>JAFDXH010000044.1 GCA_018268075.1 Bacteroidota bacterium
AGCTTCTCCCACATACCTTCAGGTGGGGTTTCTTCAAACTGGCTTTGAGCCTCTTTAAAGATGGTGTCAATTTTGTGTAAAGGTTTTGCCATTATTCGAAATTATTTTGACGAATTATTTTTCGCTTCTGTATCTATGCTTTGTAACGCTTTCTGTAAAATCCTTCTCGCATCAGAAAGGTTGCTTTTTGAAGTACCCTTTGAAATGCTCAATGCCTCACTGATTTCTCTGTGATTGTAGCCTTCAAAAACATGTAGGTTGAATACAAGTCTCGCCGCCGGTGGAAGTTTTTGTACGAGTTTCATAAGCTCCTTCTCATCGTAGTTTGAAACGAACTCCGCTGGTATGTTTTCATCATGCAGTTCAGCATTATATTCGGTTACTATATACATCTTTGCTGATTTATTTCTGTATTTAGATAATGCAGCATTTACCATTATTCTTCTTACCCAACCATCAAAAGAACCTTCACCAGAGTATTTATTCAGATAGGTAAAGATTCGCATAAATCCATCTTGTAAAATTTCCTCTGCCTCTTCTCTGCTACGCGCATACCACATACATACGCCCATCATTTTTGATGCGTAGGTATGATATAGTTGCTCCTGTGCAGACCGCTCTCCTGCGAGGCACCTGCTGATTATGGTTTCAATCTTTTCTGGCAATAAAGGTTATTTGCAATATTAAGGATATACAATGTGCTCCAAAGGGTTGGTAGTGAGTTAAAAATTTATTGTTTCAGAATAGGAATCATTGTTTCTGTGTATGAAAAAAATTTGAAATGCACCCCACTTGGGTGCTTATGCGCCTTGCTTATAAGTGCAATTTATTTACCAAATTGGATTTATCTTTTTTATTTGACGGGAAAATGATAAATGCCACCATGCCAATGACCGCAATCTTTTATCATCACTATAGGTGAAGCAGTCTGGAATGAAAGTTCTCACTCTCTAAAGCACTTGCTTGTATTATATACCATCAAAAACTATTTATATTTTTCTTAAAAAATCTTTCCCAACCTTTTTAAAATCATTTGTTGTCTTTAGAAATCAAAGCCGTAAATTTTTAAACCAACATATATGAAAAACTCAAAAAAAATCCTTTTAACCTTTTTGGCTACAGCTATTTTAATTTTAGTATTTAATGCTTGCAAAAAAAATGACACCTCGCTAGAGGGGCCAAAGGGCAAGCAGAAAATAGAAATTTACTTGAATGATGATCCGGCGCTTCATTTATCTAAGGTGCTGGTAGATGTAAGGTATATTGAAGTAAAAGTAGATACAGGAGTCATACATCATGATGATGAGTATTACGATGAAGACCATGATGGCGATGAAGACCACCACGATCATGATAAATATGGTAAATGGGATACTCTCAGCGTTACGCCCAGAGTGTATGATTTACTTAAACTGAAAAATGGATCTGATACACTTATTGCCAATGGCTATGCCAATGCAGGAAAAATATCTAAAATAAGAATTACCCTGGGCAATAATAATACGGTATGGATTGATAGTACTCATTCGTTTCCACTGGTGCTGTGTGACAATAAGCCCTATATCTATGTAAAAGTAAAATCGGGTAATATACAATCTATGCCTGGCGGGCAGAGCCGCATCAGGATAGACTTTGACGTTGCTAAGTCTATTGATTTTGAAGACAACAACTATTGCTTTGAGCCCAAGCTGAAATGCTACAGCGATGACAACACCGGTAAGATAGAAGGAAAGGTATCGCCACGCGATGCGCGAGCCATTGTTAAAATTTATAACAATACAGATACCGCATTCGGCATTCCTGAAGATGATGGAGATTTTAAAGTAAAAGGATTAAAACCCGCCACCTACAATGTACTTTTTAAAGCTACCGCGCCTTATGCAGATAGTTTGATAACTAATGTGAAGGTGCAGGCCGGTCAGGAAACCAAACTGCAAAAGGTGGTATTGCATCGCTAATGAAAAACCCTTAATAGTAGTTAGTATTAGAAAGCCGGTATAGAGAGGAATCTATCCGGCTTTTTTGTGTTTTGGTTTTCATGTATTATTATTGACACAGTTTAATTTACACGCCCAACGAAAATAATTGTTAATGACAATCGGTTTCTTTTTGAAATCATACACAAGTTAATTGTCTTTGATAGCCCTAATCACCTTTTGCTTTATAATAATCATACCCTTTCTTGCTGCCCCATGCTGATATTAGGTAATACACCCCATTTTCATACACCAACGGATATTTCCCTTTTTTAATTTCGAGCGGCGAGGTGGCATGTAATGCTTTGTTGATTTCATCAGATGCTTGCCAATCTTCTTCAAAATATATTTCACTTTTCCCCTCAAAATAGCTCAGCTTGTTAGGTTGGTTTTTCTTTATCAGTTCTTCAGGAAAAGTGATGATAAAAATACTGTCAACGGGGTTCTGAATCATGTGTGCTTTTTTCTGACTGAAAGCATCACTGATAAGATCACTAACATCTACTTCATCTATCGTGCAAATTGCAAATCCTTTACAATTTCTTTTATTCCTGCCAATGGTAAATGTAACGCCAATGGTGAAATCATTGGGGTTGGGTACATAAGTAGAATCATGGCTGGCCCTTATACGGCGCATGATGCTTAGGTCTCTTACATCCACTTTGCCATTATTTCCACCAATCATTCTTGCATTTTTTTTGTTGGGTGGTGGCAAGGGACCAAAATTAATATCCTGAACAGTAACTTTACCTGTACCACCAGTTTGTGTTTGAGAACTATCCGGCTTATTTTGATTTTGATTTTTCAATCTTATTTGGCCACCTGTTCCTTTTGTGCTGATGGCATAACCTTCTGTGGGCATTACTTCTTTTGATTGTTCTAATCCCTCTTTTATAGGTTTATTAGGTCTTGGACTACTATCATTATTCCCATTGGGTTGTACACCTCGGTTGGTTTCCGCGTTATTAGGTTCAGTTATACTATTTGATTTTGCCTCACTTTGTTTGCTTCTAGTTGTCATATCTTCCGGGCCTTTGTATTCGGTAGTTTTAGTATCATCAGAGAATGTTTGCGCTCCCATTCCTTTTGTACCAATAGCGTGTTTTGTTGCCAAAGCAATCGTAATACCTAAAGAAACATGCAGATAACTCGGGTTGATGCTTTGGGTTTGGGTGGTATAAGTTCCTTTTTGAAGTTGCTGAAACTCATACCAACCTTGCGGATTGGGACCGCCCTGTGGCTGGAAGGTGGTTGTACTCAAATTCATTTTTGGCAAAATGGTATAGTCCACACTTGCCTGTATGGCAAAGTTTTGAGAAAGCAATACGCCAAATTTCAAATCGGGACGGATGGCAAACAGCCCAACCGACTGATTGTTGGT
The DNA here is from genome assembly GCA_018268075.1 of Bacteroidota bacterium. GTDB lineage: Bacteria > Bacteroidota > Bacteroidia > Chitinophagales > Chitinophagaceae > Ginsengibacter. The sequence goes on from JAFDXH010000044.1 coordinate 3,358, forward strand.
CTGGTATTGGGTGATGGGCAAGGTATTTCCATTAAAACTGGCAACTCCACCGCTGGAAAAACCTTGATAATTAAAATGGTTATACCCCAATAAAACACTGGGCTGGATATAAAAATAACTTCCAAGATTTTTAAACAAAGTAGGTCCCGCCATCATATTAAAGGACGACATGGTTGCTTTCTGTATCGGATTATTGTCTAAGGTACTCACCGCTCCATTACCAAAATATTTGATGGTAGAAGAAGCTGGTTGCACCATACCGCCTCCGTTATTGCCATAAGCTGCCTGCACACTTATCCCAAACCTCTGGTTGAAAGGAATGGCAGCACCCATGGTAAACTGATAACCTTCTTTTAAACCCAGCCATTTTTTGGCATCGCTGTTGGGAAGTGTTGCCCCGCCATCAGCATAGATCCATACGGGTGGTTTCATGGTACGTCTGAGTAGCGTTACATGCCCAACTGGACGATCTCTTACAGGTTTTATATCTGAAGGTTTGATTCTTGCAGTTTTATTATTTCCCGGTCTATACCTATCATTACCATCCGCCTGATCACCATTTTTTTTCAGTAGGGTTACGTGCCCAGTTTTTGGATAAATCCCTTTACTTTGCGTTGCAATATCCCCACCAGGGTTTCTTCCCGCTTTGATAATAGCGCCTTTAATGGGGTTGCCTGGTCTGTAGTTTTCCTGTGCTAATAGGTGGGTAGTAAAAAAAATACCAATCAATAGTGTGGTTGCAATAGGTTTCATTATTAATTTTTGTTTTGTTGAAACAAAGATTGTAATGAAAATGGTTTGGCGCAATCCCTAAATATTAGGATTTTTTTTTGAGATAATGCGGACAGCTTAATGCAAATTTTTATAATACCATGCTATCGCTTCGCCCATAGATGAAATATGCAGCTTCTCATATATGCGCTTGATATGTGTATTCACTGTGGTATAGCTTATGCCCAATTTGCCCGCTATCATTTTATAACTCATGCCTTCGGCTAATAGGATAAGCGTTTCTTTTTCTTTGGGCGTGAGTGGATTTTTTTTATCTGTTGGTTTAAAATGTTCCAGCACTTTCATGGCAATGGCAGGGTTCATCACCGCTCCGCCTTCATGCACTTCTTCTATGGCCTGCAAAATTTTTTGCGACTTATCGCTTTTCAGAATGTAGCCACTGGCGCCGTTTTTAATGCTGAAAAAAATTTTGTTGCTGTCGTCATAAGCAGTTTGCATAAGCACTTTTATTTCGGGATGGTTCTTTTTAATGAGTTGCAATCCCTGTAGTCCATCCACACCAGGCATATTAATATCCATCAATACCACATCGGGAAAAGTTTCTTCCATTTCCACCAACACATTGGCACAATTAGCCGCTTCGCCAACAAATACAAGGTTCTCGTCCAACTGAAATAAGGATTTCAGGCTGTCGCGGCGGTCTTTGCTATCGTCGTATATAAAAATGCGTATTTCCACAAGGCAAAATTATAAATCGTTTTATTTCTTTGGGTACTGAATGTTAGGGATGGGAATCTCGGATTCAATAATAGCACCTTTTTCTGATGATGACATTCTAAAAATCCCACCCAGCTCTTCTGTTCGTTTTTTCATATTGAGCAATCCATTTCCGGCTTTGTAATTTTCTTTAAGGCCAACGCCATTGTCCTGCACCAGAATGGTAAATTTCTTATCAATTATTTTTATGGAAATTTCAATGATAGTTGCGCCGCTATATTTTGCAGCATTATTCACCGCTTCTTTAATGATGAGCAATATATTTTTTCTCAGAATAAAATCCTTCGCCAGTTTATCCGTCTGTTCATCTACATGGATGTTGTATTGTATAGCAGTAGCGCCGAGTATGTCTGATACGTAATTTTTAATTCTTGTACTCAGGCTCATAAATTCATCTGCGCCCGGCTTCATACTCCAGATAATATCACCTATTTTTTCTGATAATCGTTTGCTTTGTGTTTCTACTTTGCCAATCACTTCGCCGGCTTTTTGTACATTTTTTTTCTCAATAAGCGCACCGGCCACAGCGCTGTTTATTTGCAGGCTGCTCAGGCTGGAACCAATTTCATCATGCAGGTCGGCAGTGATTTTTTTCCGTTGTTCCATCAATTCATTTTGCTGGCGCAGCAGCCTTTTTTGCCGGGTATTTTTCCATTGATAAAAAATACCAAACAATAAAACTGATAACAAAAATGTACTCAAGACCCAAAACCATGTGGTGAAATAAAATGGTTTGTCTATGGAAATAGAAAGTGTTTTCAGAATAGTATTTACACCGGTAAACTTATCCTGAATGGCAAATTCTAGTTTGTAATTCCCGGATGAGAGCCGGTTGAAAGTAAGAAGGCCGTTTTCTGCCAATGGTTTCCATTCATCTTCATTGATTCTAAAAAAAATCTTTTGACTGTTTCCGTTTTCAAGGTCTGCTACATGAGCAATAAGCGAAATGTTATTGCCTGAATAAGGCAAGCGAACGGATGATATTTCATTGGCGCTTGTATCGCTGTTGTATGCAATGCTGTTGGCCGTTATGTCATCAATATAAATTTGCGGATGGTAGTAAATTTTGTTTGTAAATGGCGGTTTGAAATAATTAAAACCCTTGCCGCCACCGAAATACAAAGTGCCATCAGAAGATTTATAAAATGCCCGGTTATTAAAATCCCAATCCTGTATGCCATCTTCTTTTCCATAATTAACAGTATGGCCTGTGTTGATATCAATTGAACTTAATCCGCGCTGATGACTTACCCATACGTGAGCATCATTATCTTGCAGCAAACCATAAATATAAGTACCGCTTAATCCATTATTGGCATCTATTTTTTTGATTACATTAAAACCTGTATCGGTTACGTAAACGCCATTGTTTGTGCCAATCCAATAATGGTTTTTTTCATCGGCAATACAATAAAAAGATTGCACGCTGGGTAGAATTTCTTTTTTGAAATGGATATTATTTTCATTGTCCATTACTGCCAGCCACGCATTCCCATTTAAGTAGCTGATGAAAAGTTGCCGGTTGGGTAAATTTGAAATTTTAAAAGCATCCCCCTCCGGCTGTTGGGCAATTCTTTCAAAGCTTTTGGTTTGCAAATTCATCCGATATAGCCCATGACTGAAAGCGCATAAAATATCATGATTAAACAGATACAAATCGTGAATATTTCCTTGTATGGCGCCCGCTTTGGGTGAATAAATTAATTCAGGCTCTTGGTTTTTCTTTATAAAATAAATTTCTCCATTAGCCCCCGATGCTGTTTCAGAAAAATACCAGATGCCTTTGTTTATTGTATCAGTAAAGGTTCTTCCCAGGCCCAAAAGTTTTGTATATGGATATTGAGCTGCCTGTTTGTGTTTTGGGTTAAATAAATAGATTCCATTAATAAGAATGGTACTGTCGGGAAATTCGCCAAAAGAAATAGCGCCATTGAAGTTAGCGCCAGCATCTTTAATTTCTGTTCCTGTAATTTTTCCGAAAAGATAGCCACGGGGGTTCATAATAATTTGACCCTCGCCATCGCTGCAAAGCCACAGCCGTCCTGCCTTATCAAAAGCGGGAAGAAATATCCTGGATGATTTTAATTGTGGGATATGGATACTTGTTATGGATTTAAAATTTGTATCCGTTTCAAATAATTGGAAACCTGTAGTAAAAAAATACCCATTTTTTTCAACTGCAAGGCCATTGATATTTTCAGGCGGCGGTACAGGCATTTTTGCAATTTGCTCTACCTCATTTTTCAATGTAGAAATGCAGACGATGGAAGTGTTTGTTCCTGCTATTAATCGGTTATTAGCTTCATCATAAGTTGATGAATAAAAAGTAAAACCTTTATCCTTGTTGATGATTTTCTCAGATGTAAATTGGCGCTGCAAATTCAGTTTTACAACCTCATTTTTTGTTACAAACCAGGCGTTTTTATTTTTATCTATAAATGGGAAACGATAGTAAAATACATTGCTGATGATTTCATAAATATGAACAGAAGCTATTGGCTCAAGCGGTAATTGTCCGATAATATTTATCTCGCCATTTGCGGCATTATAAGAAGCAATCTGGTACTGCTGATTGAAACACCAGATTTTTCCATCGGCATATCCAAAGGGCATAGTGGCGCCGCCTGCAGGATTTTTGAAGATGTCCAGCAGCATAAATTTTTCTTTTTTTCTGATATATTTATATAGCCCTCTTACGCTGCCTATATAAATATTTGCGTTGCTGTCTTCTGCTATACCATATCCTTGCTGTAATGGTGTACAATTCAGGAAATATTTATTGAGATTATAAACTTTTACGTTTTTGCCATCATAGCGGTTCAAGGCATCATTGCCTGTGAGCCACATAAAGCCCTTACTGTCTTCAAACCGGAAATAGTTAGACCCTTGAGATAGGCCCATGTCGGGTGTGAAGTAAGAAATTGAAAAGCCCGGGCGGCTATAGGTTTCCTGTGCATAATTGTTCCTAATGCTTGCAAATAGAAACAAGAATAAAGTAAGAAAAAATTTCAAAAATTGGTGACAGTTTACATCGGCAATTTAACGATTTTGGAGAGGTAATTATTTTAAAAATCTAATGGTATATTATTGCAGTAACATGGCTGCGAGATTTTTATAACCACATTTTTGTATCCGATGCCATATGTGCCCCCGATGCCTAAATTGTATAAAAATTGTAAGAGACACACCCATAAATTTTTCTCACCTTTGCCCATAAATATGAAAACACTCATTGTAATTCGCCATGCTAAAAGTAGCTGGGCTCAGCCGGGAGTTCATGATTTTGACCGCCCATTAAATGAGCGGGGAAATATAGATGCACCAAAAATGACTACGATTTTGGCTAAAAAGGAGTTGAAAATTGATATACTCATTACTAGTCCGGCAAAACGGGCAATGGCTACCGCAAAAATATTTCTTGAAGAGCTGGGTTTGCCTCGGGATAAATTGATAGAAATACCTGCGCTGTATTTAGCGCCCGTAAAAACATTTTATCGGGAAGTAGCGTCTTTTAAAGATGATTGGGAAGTCGCGTTGCTTTTTTCACATAATCCTGGTGTTACAGATTTTGTAAATTCTTTTGACTGCATGCCCATTTATAATATGCCTACCTGCGGTATGTACGGTGTGCAGATAGCAATAGATAGCTGGGAAAATTTTGAAATCGGAAAAAAGCATTTTTTATTTTTCGAATTCCCAAAAGGCGCTCAGTAATCAGGCGGACTGAGCCTTTCGGGTAGAAAGGTAAACACCTGCAAATATTAAAATGCCGGCTATTAATTGAAAAATGGTGAAGGTTTCTTTTAGAAAAATAATGGCAATAATAGCAGTGAATATTGGCTGCGAATAAATATAGGTGCCTGCCGTGGAGGCACTTAATACCTTCATGCCATAAAGATTAAAAATATAAGCAAGAAAAGTGCCGGGTACTACTACTTGTAATAATAGAAGCCATTCGTTACCACTGAATTGGTGCCATTGTATTAGAGAAAAATCGTGTATGCATAAAGGTAAGGTCATGAAAAACCCAAATGTAAAAATCCATCGGGTAATAGCAATTGGTTGGTATTTATCCA
>JAFDXH010000045.1 GCA_018268075.1 Bacteroidota bacterium
ACAGTGCCCTTTACTTCGCTCACCAGATGAATGACATGTGAAAAATATTGCACCTCACAAAAGTGGCTCACTTCTACATTAGTACAGGCGCGGCTTAAATCGTTTCTTGCAAGATCTACCAACATTACATGTTCAGCATTTTCTTTTTTGTCCGATAGCAAATCTTCGGCAGATTGCTGATCGGTAATTTTATTTCCAGATCGCGCTTTGGTACCTGCTATCGGGTGCATAATACTTCTACCTTCTTTTACTATTAGCTGACTCTCGGGGCTACTACCCATTAACCGGTAATCGCCATAATCAAAATAAAAAAGATAAGGGCTAGGATTGATACTTCGCAGGCAACGATATACATTAAATTCATCGCCTGAAAATGCTGTAAAAAATTCGCGGCTAAGTACCATCTGAAATACATCGCCCTTTGCACAGTTTTCTTTAGCTTTTTCTACCATCTTTTTATACTCAACATCTGTCAAATCTGAATGTTCCTTACCTTTTGTTTTAAAAGGGAAAACCGGCACATCCTTCAGCCTGATAATATCTTCAATCAATCCGATATTCCCTTCTGTATTTTTCAGGTGGTTTTGGCAAATAAATAATTCATCCTTAAAATGATTAATTACAATTACATATTGGTAAAGCCTGTAGCGGGCAATCGGTATTTGAGTTCTTTCACTTACCGGTTTTTCTTGAAATATTATATTTTCAAAGAATGGAATCGAATCATAGGAAAGGTATCCAAAAAGGCCTTGCGCCATATTTTCAGGGTGCTGGGTGCCTGATGCTACTTCAAAATGTTGCATAAAAAATTGAAGCGTATCGCTGAGTGAAAATTTCTTTTCAATGGGAATCCTTTTTGCTTCCTCACCTGGTAATTTATACTCTACTTCCCTGGAAGAAATAATCTCTATTCCAGCGAGCGCATTGATCCCGATAATGGAATAATTACTTTGATCTGCTCTGGAATCTGCACTTTCCAGCAAAATAGTATCTCTAAAACGATCACGTAGCCTCAGGTATATTCCTACTGGAGTAAAGATATCGGCCAGCATTTTTTTTGACGTTGTAGTAAGTTGAATTTTCTTATTCATTTCTTTAATGTAGGTAAATAAAAAAGCCCCAGCGATGATGCCGGGGCTAAATATTTTTATTAGTAATAAAATAATCGCATAACGGCACCATCACATTACTGTGTGCCACCAACGATTAATGATTATTACTTTTTTCATTTGTACAAAGATGGACAGATTTAGTATACCACACAAATATTTTTTTAATAATTTTATGATACCTAATGCAACTCCGGATAAATTATTCCCATCAATAAACCAATAAAATCATAAAACATTGAGATTGCTATTCGCTACCACCCTTATCCTACTTATCTGCACAAAATGTTATGGTCAGAAAATTGATAGTATTTATGTGCACTTATACACAGATAGCCTGAAAAAAGGGACTTATAATTATATAAATATTGACGGCAAATTAAGCAATGGGCGTTACCTGCCATTAGACTCAACGGATCTCATTTTTTGGGCAAGCGATGGCAAGTTTAATGGAAATGATCTTTATATAGACCCCCATTTTAAAAAGGATAAAGTAACTGTAAAGGTGATTTTAAGATCGAACACCGCGCTTTATAAGCAGTTTGATATTTACATAAAAAAGAACCCCAACCCTGAACATTTACCATCTATAAATGAGATACTAAAATCACACTGATTGGGTATTCTCTATTTGATTCGTTAGAAATTATATTAAATATATTAAATGCTCTTACTGAAATTTCTTAGCATCTTCCATAAATTTCTGCAAACCAATATCAGTTAAAGGGTGCTTGGTAAGGCCTATGATAGAATCTAACGGACAAGTGCACACGTTAGCCCCTGCCTCGGCACACTTGATAATATGCAAAGAACTTCTGATAGAGGCAGCCAATATTTGCGATTTAATATTCTGCACTGCAAAGATGGTAGCAATCTGCTGTATCAATTCCAATCCATCCCAACCACTATCATCAATACGGCCAATGAAAGGCGAAACATAAGCTGCGCCTACCTTTGCAGCTAACATAGCCTGCCCTGCACTAAAGATTAAAGTGCAATTGGTACGGATACCATTATCAGTAAACCACTTCATGGCTTTTACGCCATCTACCGTCATTGGCACTTTTACCACAATATTTTTATGGATTGCGGCCAAGCTTTTGCCCTGCTCTACCATATCTTTAAAGCTCACTGTGGTTACTTCTGCACTTACATCGCCATTTTTTACTATTTCGCAAATTGTTTTGTAATGGTTGTAAACCGCATCATGCCCTTTGATGCCTTCTTTTGCCATCAAAGTAGGATTAGTCGTTACTCCATCAAGCACTCCTAAATCATGTGCTTCTTTTATCTGGTCCAGATTTGCTGTGTCAATAAAATATTTCATTGTATGTTGTTTTTTTTAATATATAATATGCTTCAAAGTTATTTGATTCTAAACAAATGATACGGTCTCAAAATAAAAGGGGAATAATTTAGGGCAAAAAAAACCGGCAAGTTACTTACATCGCACCGCTCAACCGCATACCCTTGCTATCTTCCGATCCTGGGGGAGTTCTGTAGGAGCTGGCCGTATAAGACTTGCCGGCTGCAAATATAATGTGTAATCTGGTAAATGGAAAATTTGAAAAATGATTCGGTTGATTATTATTCCGGATAAGTCAGCGATTCATAATTTGTTTTAAAAATTGCCCAATAAGAATATCGAATGCAGCCTTAAGTATTGCGACCTTCATATTCCGAATAAAAACCAGCGATAAGGCTTTCTGAATTTTCCCTTAATTTAGTCGGCTACAAAACCAACCACTTCATGAAAAAAATTTTCTTATCTATTTTCATTATTTTTTGTATTCAATTATCTTTTGCTCAAAAAGATTCAGCTATCATTAAAGCAATTATTAATGAAGCTACTTACAATTCACAATTAAAAAATATTGCTCATGAGCTGCTTGACAAAATAGGGCCACGCCTGGTAGGAAGCCCTAAAATGCAGCAGGCCAATGATTGGGCTGTGGCAAAATATAAAAGCTGGGGTATTAGTGCGCAAAATGAAAAATGGGGCGAATGGCGTGGATGGGAGCGTGGCATTACTCATGTAGATATGGTATTGCCTTGGACAAAATCTTTGGAAGCTACACAGCTTGCATGGAGCCCTTCTACACAAGGAAAAACAATTACTGCTGACATTATTTTATTACCTCAAATCAATGATTCAATTGCGTTTCAAAAATGGCTGCCGTCTGCAAAGGGAAAAATAGTGATGGTATCTATGCCACAGCCCACCGGCCGCCCTGATTATAATTGGGAGGAATTTGGGACCAAAGAATCCGTTGAAAAAATGAAAGCCTCGCGCACAGCAGAAGCAGAAGCATGGAAGAAGAATATGAACAATATAGGATATACCACCAAGACACTTCCTGTTGCACTTGAAAAAGCAGGCGCAGTGGCCATTGCAGGAAACAACTGGTCGGCCGGATTTGGAGTAGATAAAATTTTTGGCGCCTCCACATCCAAAATTCCGACTATAGATATTGCTCTTGAAGATTATGGATTGCTTTACCGCCTGGCCGAAGGCGGCGATATTCCAAAGATTTCCATCAGGGCAGATTCCAGAGAGACAGGCATACAACCCACCTATAACACCATTGCCGAAATAAAAGGTAATGAAAAACCTAATGAATATGTAATGCTATCTGCACACTTCGACTCATGGGATGGCGGCACCGGAGCTACTGATAATGGAACAGGAACTTTAGTAATGATGGAGGCTATGCGCATTTTAAATAAAGTATATCCACACCCCAACAGAACATTATTAGCAGGGCATTGGGGCAGTGAAGAGCAAGGCCTTAATGGTTCCCGTGCTTTTGTAGAAGATCATCCTGAAATTATAAAAAACCTTCAGGTGCTTTTTAATCAGGATAATGGAACTGGAAGAATTGTAAATATATCAGGACAGGGATTCTTAAATTCCTATGAATACATTACCAGGTGGTTATCAGCAGTACCTAAGAAATATACAAGCGAAATACAAACTACCTTCCCAGGATTACCAGGCGGGGGCGGTTCAGACTTTGCTTCCTTTGTAGCTGCAGGTGCTCCCGCTTTTTCATTAAGTTCTAACAGCTGGCTTTATGGAATATATACCTGGCATACCAATCGCGACACTTATGATAAAATTGTTTTTGATGACGTGACTACCAATGTGATCATTACTGCTATCATGGCTTACATGGCCAGCGAAGATGCTGTAAAAACTTCTAATACAAGAGCTGTGCTTCCGCTCAACTCTAAAACAGGGCAGCCTTCGGAATGGCCAGAAAAAAAAGCGCCCACACGCAAAGGAGGCATGAATTAGAATTAGGCATTCATTTTCGGATGTAGCAGGTTTGTTTGAATATAAAAAAAAGCATAACAAGCACTTGTAACTATATTGCATCTGGAATATGTTACTCCTAAAACTAACAGGAATATCTAAATTTATTTTTTAAAAAAATATTATTCAATAAAAAATGGCGTATCTCGAAAAACAATTATTTATTAAAAGATCTACAATTCCTGCATCTGGCAAAGGGCTTTTTACCAAAAAAAAAATAGAAAAAGGGCAACGAATAGTTGAATACAAGGGTAAAGTAACTACCTGGAAAAAAGTAAACGAATCCGATATTTTCAATGGTTATGTTTATTACATCAATCGAAATCATGTAATAGATGCACAGAAAAATATAAAGACCTTTGGGCGATATGCAAATGATGCTAACGGTCTTTCAAAAATAAAAGATGTGCGCAATAACAGTACTTATGTAAATGATGGCGATAAAATATATATTGAAGCCACCAGAAATATAGATGCCGGTGGTGAGATTTTGGTATCCTATAGCAAAGGGTATTGGGATGTGGTACGCGAAAATATTCGAATTGAAGAAGAAGAAAAAAAGAATAAGCTAAATAAAAAAAAGTAAAAATGTTTATTATTATACAATCCCTTTTGAAAAAATAATTAAATCCATCTCTCATCTCTTTTACCCCATTACTCACCTATCGTGGATTTTTTTCCATACTCAATGATCAAATATTGACATTTAAGAATGCCACGCTTTGTTCCTATAAAGTCATAGCTACCTACTATTAAAACTTCACATATCTAATATACACAATAACCCATGTAAAACAACTATTGTATTTATAATAATTGTGTAAAAACCATTGATAAATTCAAGGATTAAAAAGCTTTAACTTTTTTTCTTTAAACTGGGCATTACGTTTGGACTCTGAGTAAAAAAATATTCAGTCAAAAACTTAAAAACCTACAAAATGAAAAGAAGAATAAGTGTGATACTCGGGCTGGCTGTAGCAGCACTCGCATATACAGGATGCAAGAAGGAGCCATTAAATAATCTTACAGCCGAGGAATCCAGAATATATATTACAGATCATGATTCATCTGTAAATTTTAGCAATTTCAAAACATTTGCAATTTCTGACTCAATAACTGTCATTAAAAACGGGAACTCAGAAAAAATGGTGACTGCAGAAGGATCTGCATTTATAGCGGCGGCCACAAAATACCTAATGCAAATGGGGTATGTAGAAGTGTCAAATGATCAATCACCAGATTTGGGTGTAAATGTAAACCGCATTATCAATACCGCTACGGGATATATTTCCTATAATGATTATTGGAACTATTACGGTAGCTACTATGACCCTTATTATTGGGGATATCCGGGGTATGGATATTATTCACCCTATGCTTATAGTGTGTATCAAATTAAAGAAGGGGCTGTTTCAATTGACCTTCTTGACTTAAAAAATGCTGCAACAAAAAATAAGATTGAGGTGATTTGGACGGGATTAATCAGGGGTTCAGGTATCTATACTACTGATATAGCAGATAGTCAGGTGATGGCATTATTTAACCAATCACCATATTTGAAAATCAATTAAAAATTTTAAGAAATGAAAACAATAAAAATTTTAAGCTTTGCACTTTCGGGTATGCTCTTATTCGCCGGAAATGCCTTTGCTCAGAGAGGAGACCTAAAATTAGATCTTAAATATAATTATAGTTTACCTGTAAGTGGATTCAATAAGGATTTGATCAGTAACAGCTCCCCAAGAGGTTTTGAAGGTGCAATTATGTACCAATTCAATAATAACTTTTCTGGAGGGTTAGATTTTGGCTATCAGGATTATTATCAAAAGTATCCACGTAAAACGTACAGTACAAGCAAAACAGAAAATATATCTGCAGTAATGACTAACTCTATACAAACTACTCCTATAATGCTGAAGGCACAATGGATACCTATAGAAAATACTGCCTTTATAAAACCTTACCTAAGCTTAGGCGCTGGCGCCAACCTTGTGAATTTCGATCAATATTTAGGTCAATTTGCAAGTAGTGGAACGAGTGTAAATTTTATAGGTCAAGTGGGGTTAGGAGTAAATATTCCATTTGATAAGGCGGGTAATTATGCTTTTACTTTAGGAAGCAATTATAATTATGCCCCATATAAAAAATATGGATACAAAGATTTAAGCAGTATTAATTTTCAAGCTGGTTTTTCTATTAAAATGAAATAAAGGCTGGGAATCAAGGCTGATTTCAAAGCAAATATTTAATAAGAGCCAAGGATAAAAGCCTTGGCTTTTATATCTGCAAAATCGAATTCTATTCATCACTAATTGAATACGTTTTAGTTTCATCAAGTATAAAAAAGAGAACTATCTAAGAGATAAGAAAAATATCTTGTGCCAATTGATTTCCGGAATGATTTTTTATTATCTTCGCGTTCCAAATTTATTTTGGATCGGTAGTTCAGTTGGTTAGAATGCCGCCCTGTCACGGCGGAGGTCGCGGGTTCGAGTCCCGTCCGGTCCGCATGGTTCAATACCAAAACAATTCAAAAGCCTGTAAATCATTGATTTTACGGGCTTTTTTGTTTTTTTACTTCGTCATATTATTCATTAAATCGCAAAATAATCGTGAGCTATTCCGTGAGTAAAAAAAAGTAAAAAATTTACTCACGAAATATGCCATAAGTTATTGAAAAACAACATGTTCACCTATTGAACATCTTGTTTGAGAGTAATTGCATATCGAAATTTGTTAACGCTAAAAATTAAAAAAATGTTAGACAAAAGTTTCGGTTTGCACTTCTATCTGAAGAAGCCCAAAAACTATGAAAAAGGTGCTATCCCTATTTATCTGCGAATTACAGTAGATGGTATCCCAAAAGAATTATCAACTAAAAGAGTATGCGATCCTGGTCGTTGGAATTCAGCCGCCGAAAGAGCAGCCGGGACGAGAGAGGATTCAAGAGCGCTGAACACTTATTTAGATACTTTACAAGCAAAGGTATATGAAGCAAAACGTATAATGATTGAGGCAAATCAATTGATTACGGCTTCATCTATTAAAGATCATTTGCTTGGCAGTGATCAACGAAATAAAATGCTTATCAAAATTTTTGAAAACTATAATGATAACATTAAAAAGTTAATTGGGATCGATTATTCAGAGGCTACATGGACTAAATATGACAGGACAAAAAGATTTACAAAGCTTTTTATTGAATGGAAGTACAAAGAAAAGGATTTGCCTATTCAGTGTCTTAATATGGAGTTTGTCAATGACTTGGAGCTTTGGCTAAAAACAGAACGTAAGTGCGGGCAAAATACAACCGTGAAATACATCAGTATTTTAAAAATGATTGTTCTTTTTTGTGTAAATAATAACTGGTTAGATAAAGACCCTTTTGCAAGATTCAAGATGAGTAAAGAAGAAGTAATTCCTGAATTTTTAACCAAAGAGGAAATACAAACTATATCATCCAAAGAAATTAAAATAGATAGATTAAGGCAGGTTCGTGATGTTTTTTTATTCTGTTGTTTTACCGGCCTTGCCTATGTTGACATTAAGAAATTAAATGCGTCAGAAGTTTCAATTGGAATAGATCATGAGTTATGGATATTTACCCGTAGGGGTAAAACTGATACGCCTTCCAGAATCCCATTATTGCCTGCTAGCAAAAAAATATTGGATGTTTATAAAGATCATCCTCAATGTGTCAATAGCAGAAGGCTTTTACCTGTATTAAGCAATCAAAAATATAATTCCTATTTAAAAGAGCTTGCTGATATATGTGGAATATTCAAGAATCTAACAACACATACGGCCCGCCATACTTTCGCTACTACAGTTACGCTAAGCAATGGGGTGCCAATTGAAACCGTTTCAAAGATGCTCGGTCATAAAAAGCTTCAAACCACTCAGCATTATGCGCGGGTTCTTGATATTAAAGTAAGTGAGGATATGCAAAATCTAAAAAACAAGCTCTATAAAAGTAGCATTTTGACTAATTAAAGAGCATCAATATACATATAACAGAGGAGATAACTATGCCCCCTCTGTTATTCTAAACTTATGTATACATAGTCGAAGTAACATCCGTAAGAAACCTTTTATGCCGATTTCAATTTTTTCATTTAGCGTACTAATTTATATTCAGCTACTTACTGTTTTCTGGAATTACGTTCAAAAATGTTTAAATAGACCAGACTTCCTAAAGCTGGATGATAGGAAGGCAAATATTGAATATACCCATAAGCCTGTAAATCCTTAATGCATTTATGATAAGTTGCATATCCACCAATCTTGGCTATTTGCATCATTTGCCTCCTTGTAATAGAAATTGGGTTTTGAAAATGCTTCAAGTTCCATAGGAAGAAAAAGCCCATGTAAAGGCTGACATGTACCGAGCTTATTCTTGTATCATTCTGAAGAGTGGTATAAAGCCTTTCTAACTGTTGCATGTTTTTCATATTCCCGTTATACATTATCACTTTTACCAGCATTGAAAAGCTTTTCAATTTCTTCCATTTTATAGTACATTATGCCTCCAATTTTACTCGGGTGTAGTGTACCATTAACGCGGAGCGTTTGTAGCGTACCTGGAGATATTTTTAGCAATTTTCTGACTTCACTGCTTCTAAGCCATTCTTTTTTAGCGTTCTCTCTGCGTAAAAGCAATGCTTTTAAATCATTGATTAATTGTAAACGAAACGTTTGTAAATCTTCCTTTGTAATCACTTCTATACTCATAACACACGATTTAATGTAATTAAAAACATTTGCTTAATGAATCTTTACTTTTTCACTGAAATAAATTTTACTCCCCTTGGTGCGATTAAATGACGGTTCATATCTTATGTACCCGTATTCGCTTAATTGTCTCACGCATTTGTGGTAGGTAATAGGAGATGATAATTTGGCGATACTCATGATTTCGTGGCTAAAGACCTGAATGGGATTAATAAAGCCGCTTTGCATACGATATTGTAGCAATGCAGCATAAATACCAATATGAGTGATACTGATACGGGCATCGGAACTTATTGCTTCAAAGAAATCCGTCAAATATGTTAGCTTATCCATCTTCCACTGTTCTTTATCAACTTATGCGCATACCAGTTTTTTTGGCTTGACTCTGCTCATTTCGTTCGTTGACCTTCCGGGTTAACTTAATTGCATCCATTGTTTTATTACCCAATGCAGTATTGAGTGTTATCTTTCTGGAATGCTCATCATAGATATTTACCGATTTGAATTGCGGGTTTGCTTCAATGTAATACCGCTGTTCATTGCCATTCTTAATAAAGCTAACAGCTACACGATTACCGTTCTTTAATGCATCATGCAACTTATTCGCTTCGCTTTCATTAAGCAACTCTTTTAAAGGAAGCTGTTGCAAAATCTTTTGAAGGTTGTAACCATAGCCCGAATGAAATTCCTTCATTCGGAAATTACCGTTGGCATCTTTATCATTGAAGTCAAGCTGCTTCCAGGTTCCATTCTTTTTAATTGCACGACCGGCTAAAAGATTATATGCTTCCGTTGTATTAATCTCATATCCATTTTTCATATTGAAATATTGTTGTCGCTGCTCGTTCGGTTTGGATTCATTATACAGGTTGGTTTTATATCCTTCAAAATGGTAAGTGCCTGACTGGTCTTTTACGAATGACAACTGATGATTTAATCTTTCTTTATCATTAATATAATAAGAAACCGGAATAGAGAATTGTTGCTGTCCCTGTTTAATTTGCTCTTCAATTTTTGCGGCAAGATTAGTAAAGCCAGCACGCCGCACCTGTTGGTGCAGCGACTGGCTGTTTTGTTCTATTTTCCTGTTATCCTGCCTAATTACAATGTGTTCCTTAACAGGTACAACCAATAGCCTGCGTAGCAACCGAATCAGAAGATTAGGATAAAGCTGTTTTTCAATACGGTTGCGTTCCTGTTTCAGCATCCCCAAAGCAAAACGTTCATCTATATTCCCTGTGCCTTTATATTTTGCTGCAATACGGTCATAGTATTGCAGCTTTTCTTTAAGTAGTGCTTTGTTGGATGAAAGGCTGAAAGAAAACAATTTACTGAAGCGCTCTTCCCTTGAACGCCATTGATTCAGTTCTGTTTCAACTCTGTTTATGGGAAGTTGATTGTTCATAGCAAAACCCTTTTTACTTAGTCATCAATTAAATCAGGCTATCTAACTTTTAGCTAATGCTTTGTCTCTTTTTTCTTTTCTTAGATGCCTTCGGTATCTCAGGGCCATCATCTTCAGCAGGTGTCTGTTTTTCTTTTTTATTGTCTTGTTTAACTGATTGATTTTCAACCTCAGATTGCCGTTCTTTCTTCGATTGCCGGTTATCCACTCTTTGCATGCTGCCATCATAAATATTGATTGTCTTGAATTGAGGATTGGCTTCGATGTATTGCTTCTGTTCTGTACCGTTAGTTTGAAAAGTGGCGGATTGCAGATTTCCTTTTTTGAGGGAATCCATTAGGCTGGCTTTAAAATCATCATTACCTAATTCCTTAATAGGATGCTTTGACAACACTGCTTCCAAATCATAGCCGTAATTCTGATGATAGTGTTTCAGCTTGAAGTTGCCATTATTATCACTTTGTTTAAAGTCCATCTGTATCCAGGCATTATAAACCTGTCCTTCCTTATTGGTAAGGTCTTTATTTACTGACCTGCCTTCCATGAGGTTGAAGGCTTCTTTCAAAGTGATGTTACCCGCTTTGTTGATATAGAATGTTTGCGTCATCGTTTCCGGGCTGTTTTCTTTTTGTAAACTAACCTGGTAGGAATTGAAGAAGTACATATCGCTTTGTTTCGATTGACTGAAGTTTAATGTTGCAGTTACAGAATCATTGCCATATTGCGTTTGATGCTGCAACTTAATTTCCGGCTTTCCGTCTTCCATTTTTTGTTTCAGGTCGTTTTCTAATCCTTCACCAAATCCGGTGTACTTTACCTGGTCACGCAGGTATTCGAAATTTTTCTGGTTCATAACATTTGTTTTTTGATTTTTATTTAATTGTGCTGTTTCTAGTTGCAGGTAATACATAGATACCATTAAGGACACATCTACGACACCTTCTTTTTCCAGCATTAGCTCATTGTTTCTGGTAGCCTGTGTCATTGCCCTGTAGGCTGACCTTATTGCCAGGTAGTCGTAGCTGTCTACATCAGTTGACATTTCATAGCAGAACTCCTGAACCTCATATTGCGTAGAGAAAGTGAACAGCTCCTCTTTATTGATCGGGCAGAGTTCGTTAGGGAAGGCTACAAATTCTTCACCCGCCTCACGTTTTCTTATGAGGTATTCCAATATATCCTGATAATCATTTTTCCTGATTTTCATATTCATATTTTTAGCGGAAATAAATGCCCGTTAAATCGACGGTAATAGAATGGTTGGCTTGATTGCCAAAATACCCTCCCTTTAAGTCAATTAATCGGTACTGCTTTTACGATTGTCTTATTCTTAAGATGTAGTTGCAGGTATCTGCCGCCATTTTTTTCCATGAGTTCAATAACGAAATATTTTTTATCCGGGATAGTGAACTTAGGAACGGCATACACAAAAATCCTTTCTGTTTGACCAACAATAACCGCAGTATCGCCTTTTACATAAAGCGGATTTATTTCTATCTCCTGTGTGGCAGTACGCTTTGCTTTTTTCTGATCTCTGATGTAGAAGCGTAGCTGGTCAATATCGTAATTGATATTGGTCTCGTTTGCGATATTTAGACGGAAGTACATGATGTTATCATGTATAAATAATCCGTTTAACTGTAAGCGAATACCAAATCTTTTATCCTTGACACTATTGATTTTTTCCTTCGATACCGAAGCCAGTTTTGCATATTTCTGTACTTCTGCCTCATTAAAGGTTTCTGACAAGATGCAGGTTGAATTTTTCTTTTCTTCGATGGCTAATGAAAGGTTTAGTACGGCGGGTTGTTCTGCATAATCAACCAGAAAAGAAGTGAGGCTTCCATCAGCCGTTATGATACTGATATCGGTTTGAGGAAAGTTTTCTTTTGCAGCTTTTATCTGCAAAATATTTTCCACTCCCTTTGCTTTTTGTGCCAACACATCCTGGCTTCCAATATCTACGCTGACAATTGAATAGGGAAAGATAATGTTAGTTGTTTTGGAGAATGCAACTGCCACATGATGTGGCTCAATTGCTTTTATTTGCCAGGTTGTGTTTGTTTGTGCCTGCGTTTTAAAAATTGTAATAAGCAGGAAAATTCCCATTCCCATTGCACTAATCTTTTTCATCTTTGGAATTTTTAAGTGATTGAAATATTTAATTGGATTGCTTTTGCTTTTCGTCACGTAGTAGCACATGATAACCCGCCTTCACCGTTACTTTAATCAGCTTAATTTTTCGGCTGACCAATGTCTTTGCGGCTTCAATACCCGCACCGGCCGCCTGTGCTTGCCAGGAAGGGTCAAGTGAAGTCAAGCCGATAGTTTGCATGGAACGGTCTGCGGATTGCTTTGCAACATCCCTTGTTATAGCGCCGGGAATGTAGATGCCGTTCAGCCCATCCATATCGTAAACCGATAGTTCTACCGGAAACAACGAGTTATTATAACGTACACTATTTATCTTGATACTCAATCTTTCACCACGAAGCGAAGCAATCCCATACAGAAAATTGTCTTTTGGAATATGAACACCATTGATGAATACATCATTTAATAATCGCAATTTGACAGTGGAACCATTTACAATAGTTTGTGTCTCATGAATAACCGCTTGTATAGCATTCTGTGAATCTTCTATGGCTGTCGTTCCAATAAGCGAATAGAATCCGTTGACTGCGCCACCTATTGAATGTTCGGTATCAAGGTGAGTAATGCTGTTATCTTTCTTGAACGATACGGCAAACACTTGCCCTCTGGCGGCTTCGGAAGTTTGTTTTAATTTTTCGTGTACACGTTTGGGATATTGCACCTCCAGTATCTTATCCAACATTCTATTAAGTTGTTTTAATTCAGGATCTTCGTCAGTGGACTGATTCACCATGTTCATCATTTGTTCCAGCCTGTCCACATCCGAAGAATTAACGGTCGTGCTATTGCTGCTTTTGCCCTTTGTGCCTTGATCCATATGATTAGACTCATCTTCTGATGGTATTGGCTTATTCATCTCTTTGTCCAGCTCAGCCAGCTTACGATAAATCTTATCTGTATTAGGATCGTTATGTTCCTGGCTATCATAAAGGGAAGTATTTAGTCCTCTTTTATCAGCAGGAGTTTGAATAATTTCTTCTTCACCTGACAAGTCTTTATCAGTATTTGTTGCTCCAGTATTCTTGTAGTTAGGATCATTTTTTACCAGTTCAAGAAATTTGATTGAATCCATTTGCGCCTGTTCATAGTAGCTCATCTTATCCATTGGCTTGTCATTCTTGAGATTGGCGTCGGGCAGGTTAATATTAAATCCCTTTTTTACTGCTGCTTGAGCTTGTCCATTTTTTACTTTACCACCGCCGAGCGCCCAAAAAATCAGGGTAATGAAAGGCAATACAAGCAGCGGTAATACCAATAAAAATCTGCGCTGCCTCATCATTTTTAAAGTTGTTACTTGTTGTTCCATATTAAATACTATTTAAATGTTTAAAATTTAGAAGTGATCGGTTTTAATTGAATCATAAGCCTCTTGAATACGGCGATTACAGATTTGTATATAGTCCACGTGTTTCCTGAACTGAGTGGCATTCTTATTCTTTTCTATGCCGATAAAATTTCTGTATTCAAGTATAGATGCGACTAAAAAGCTGCCACTACCACATGTATTGTCCAATACAACCTGTCCCGGGTCGGTATAAGTGCGTATTAAGTATCTGCCTAATGCAACTGGTTTTTGTGTAGGATGAAAAATATTTCCTTCTGCTACAGCAGAATTAATATGAATATAATCTTCGCTATAACTTAATATATCTGTAGGGTATCTTGCTCCGCAACTTGTACTGGTGGTAGATATATGAATTCCATAATTGTTATTAGGCTTAGGATGCCTGGTTGCGATGTATGGTTTGCCTTCACCCATTTGCGGATGATATATTGGCTGCTGCTTGTAAAAAACGCAAATGTCTTCATGTTTCCTCAAGGGTTGTTTTTTTGCATTCAGGTAATTAGTTGCTACTGACTTTATCCAGACAATTTTGTATTTGAACCATTCAGGATTGCTTTCAATTAGCTGTGCTGTAAACCTGCCTTGTGAAGTAAGTACAATCACTCCCTTCGGCTGAAGAATCCGCTTGTATTGTTGCCAAAGCGTTTGTAAATCAATAGGTTTATCCCACTTGTTTGCAGTGGTAGCATATGGCAAGTCTGCTAATACCATGTCAACACTTTGGTTTGATATTTCTTCCATTAATTTCAGACAATCTCCTTCCCACACTTTATTCAATAATGCACTTGTCATAATTATATACTTTAAGTCGGTTTAAAAAAATGAACTTTACTTTTTAATTTTTTCTCGGTATAACTGTTCAATCAATTGTAAGCTGTCCATCAAACCCGGACGATGACTGGTTATGCTGTCATAAAAGGTTTTTCCCGAAGGGCTTCGTGCCAAACTATCCATGTACACCCTGAATTTTTTGATACGACTGTATTGCGCTTCCGATACTTCGGCAGCCTCTTTATCATTTTCTCCCATTTCAGTTGTGTACCTGGGTTTTTTAATGGGCGTAACTGTGATTAAAGTCCCATCTTTTTCCGCAATGGCACTTACAGCGAGATAAATGCTGTATGTGCTGGTGGATAACACAAAGAAAATAAGCAGCACAATCCATGTACGATGCGAGAATTTTTCCGTTCGCTTCATCATCCACTTTGCCCAGCCTCCCTGCAAGTGTTTGTAGCCTGCCTGCATCCCTTCGAATATGGCATTTGGCTTAGGTTCCAAATTGTTTTTTTTTATTTTAGAAAATAGTTTCATGATCTTAATTTTTATGGACGCCTGTTGACTGTTTTTAAATCGCTGTTTTCAATAATGTTCCACCGCTCGATAAGAAATCCATGTGGATTATTGTCGCTACGTGATACATTACGTAATGAACCTTCGGTAATTAAGCTGCGGGTAGTGATGCTGGTAGGCCGAACAATATTTTGGGTAGCATAACAACGAAACCTGTAAGGATACTCATTGGTATCAATTGCCACGCTATCTACTGCAATCGTCTGGTTTACATTGCCTGAAATAAGTCCTGCATAATATCCATTCTCTTTTAAATCATCGTATATGCGTTTAGCAGTTCCATCCGCCAGGTACAAGGCTTTGGTGATAGTTGCTTGTATGGCTTTGTCGTCTGGGTCAAGAGTAAAAAACAACCTGTGGAAAACCTTCACGTGATCTTTTGCCTCAACAGGTATATTATCCTTTCGCTCGGACGCATAAGCTTCCAGTGCTTTTCCATTGGCAAGAATGTAGATCTTGCTCTGCATCTCCGCTACCAGGCTGTAACTTTTATATAGTGTAAAACAGCAAATAACTACGCATCCCACGATTACCAGCATGGTAAAGCCCCTCACATACCGGAATGCTGTATCAATATTTTTCATCTTTTTGAACATATTTCCTCAATTAGATTATTACGAATTACCTTTTAATTTGTCGCTCATATAGCCCGATGCGGTACTATTGCTATCATTGAAATAAGGATTGGAAGAACCGTTACTGGCCATCCCTTGTGATATGCGGCTGACAGCATTACCCATTGCATCCATTGCCATACCTGCACCGGTACTTGCAGTATTTACCATACTTCTGGAAGAACTGCTAAACATGCTCGTAACCTTATGTCCGAATGCGCCGCCACCGCCAGCATGAACGATATAATTGGCTACCGATGGAACAGTGAAATATCCTACAATGCCGATGATCATAAAAACCAGATAGGCTATATCCGTCCTGCTAAAAAAAGTCTCTCCATAGTCCTGCACCTGGGATATATCCAGCGCCAGCATTTTCTCCTGTATTTTGCCGATAATGCTTCCGAAGATGTTGGCAACAGGAAGCCATAAAAAAATGTTGATATAGCGGGCGAGCCAAACGGTAAGAGTATGCTGAAAGCCATCAAAAACGGCAAGACCGAAAACCAATGGCCCAAGTATGGCAAGTACTATTAATTGGAACGTTCGTAATGTATCAATACATAATGCAGCCGCCTCAAACAATACCTGAAGCACTTCGCTCATCCATTCCTTTACCGAGTTGCGAAAGTTGTACGAGGCTTTGGACATCGCAAATTTGATGTCATTACCAATGCTCTCGAAGAAGCCTTCATCCGATGGATCGGCATTATCATGCGTGTACTTATACCAGCGATCTCTATCGCCACTACCACTCTCTCCAACATACATCTGCCAGACGTTGGATTGTTTAATGGCTTCTTCTTTCCTTTGCAGCAAAACTGCAATAGCTTTATCAGAACCTTCTACCATTCCGGCGGTAGCCGTTACCGTTGGTTTCATAACACCATTGATCAATCCTAATATGTAAGGGAATATCAGCACGCAAAAACCAATCACAAAAGGACGAAAGAGCGGATAAAAGTCTATTGGCTCGGCATTGGCCAGATGTCTCCATACTCTTGCGGCTATATACCACATTGCTGCAAACCCGGCCAGTCCCTGGCCTACACCGATTAACTGACTGCATAGTGGCATCATTTCATCATACAACTGCTCGAGTACACTATGCATTCCCTTCATATCGTTTGCCATACCTTGTGCATAGGTCAAAAAAGGCAATATCAATCCCACTACCGCCATACAGACGGCCTTTCTACACGTTGCCATAAATGTTTTGTTTAATTGTTTATTCCATAAATTTTCTGAATAGTTTGTGCATCGTTTCTTTCTTTTGCTCGCTGCAAAGCCAGTATCGTTGTGTTGTTATTAAAATGCCGCAGGAACATTAATTTGTCCTGCATGTTAGCATAAATTCTGTCAATCGCCTGTAGCCGTTCGTCATCACTCATGCGGGTTTTGCCTGCCGTGATTACCGTAAGAAGTTCATCCAGGTTACGCAAGCTCTCTTTAAAGAGGTTGTCATACACATGACCTAAATAGGAAAGCTCGTCTGCATTGAAATTGTTATCGCGTTTGAACCGGTCATAAGCATTCTTATATTCCTTGACCAATACAGTTTGATAATTGATAATATCCGCCACCCGACGGTATTTGCGTACTGTTGGACTTACTTCCATTAAACCATCAAGGAAAACTTTATGCAGATTGAAATTTCCTTCGGAAATATTTTTGATGGTATTATAGCCACCTTCCAACATCTGGTAGCCTTTCTTCATGTCACTCAGAATTTGTTTGAATTGCATCAGCTTTTCTACATTGAGTAGCAATTGCTGTATTTCATCGGCTTGCGCCGATGCTTTATGCGCGAGTAATAAGCTGCAAAAAACAATACTGAATATCATCACTAACTTTTTCATAACTATTTATTTTCAATGCCCTGCAAGGCACGGCTTGTTTTTACCTCCGTTTGCTCTCTTATTCGGGACACCGCTAACGATTTCGCATCATTGCTGAATGAATTGCAGAAGGTGAATTTGTCCTGCATATCCAGGTATAGTTTGTCTATCCTTGCTATGCGTTCATCATCTTTCATTTCCAATTTTCCATCTGTGGTTACTGTTATAAGTTCGTCCAACGTTTTTTCACAGTCATCGAGCAGGTTGCTAAATGTGCTACGGATATAGTTTAATTCATTGTTTGAAAAAACATCAGTACTCTTAAGCTTCCGATAAGTGCTATTATAGTTCTGTACAATTTTTACCTGTAACCCAATTATTTCTGTAACCTTCGTATAATGCTTGATCTCTGGGTTTACTACTTTTAAAGAATTGAAGTAGTCGGCATGAAGATTAAATTCGCCTCTGGTAAAACCACCGATTGTGGTAAGTCCTTCTTTCGCTATTTGATAACCCTTTTGCGCATACCCGATATAAATTTGCAAGGCGGCGATTTGCTGAAGCAAATATTTCTTTTGTGTTTTTTTCTGCTGAAACCATTCCGCAAAAGTTTGCGCCTGCAAACTGCCTGATGTCGATGCCAATAACAATAAAAACAAGAGTGTCTTTTTCATGCGTATTGATTTAATGAAGTCCATATAATTTTTTTACTGCCTGTACCTCAGTTTCGGTTTTTGCACGTTGCAGGCTTAACAGGGTGTTTTGCCTGTTGAACTCAACCAAGTCGAAATAATTGACGTCCACCTGGTCGGCTGCTTTATTGATTAACTCGAGCCTTTTGGCGTCGCTCATCTTTGTAGTAAAGGATTTTATAATGAGGCTGATCTGGTCAATGTTCTTCACGCTTTCATCAAGAATACCCGAATACACTTTTTCCATATACAGAATTTCATTTGGCGTGAAATGGCTGTCCTGTCGGATTAACTGCCATGACCTGTTATATTCATTCACCAGTCGCAGTTGTTTTTGTGTAATGTCCCGGATGCGCTGGTAATAAGAAATAATTGCTTTGACCTTCACTAGCCCTTCATAATATTTGCGATATTGCTCCTTCTGCTTTTCCGTCCAATCGGAAATCTCATTTAATTTCAGTTTCGATAAAGCGTTTTCAAGTGTCTTCTGAGCATTTTGTAACCAGATGGTTTTGTTCTGCAAGCGCTGAATTTTAAGGTCAACCGCTTTAATTACTTTTTTTACTCCGGCTTTAATTATTTCCGCAATGGCAATTTGTCCTTGCACCTGCTGCACTGGCAAAAACATTAAGGAAAGGCAAAAGGTGAGTAACATTATTCTGATATACTTTCTCATAACTCTAATAACTTTTAGTAAATAATTCAATCGTCGTCTTTCCAGTCTCCGTGAGTTCTTCGAGATACAGTGACTTTGCTACCGTATCAAAAATGCAGTAACGATCTCCGCCTATCTCAATAAGATGCCCATTGGAATGCCAGCCATAGGTGGCCAGCCATGTTTCCTCGTTTTCCGCTATGTTGCTGATATAGTCTGTACGGGTGACTTGATAGAAACTGCCGCAGGCGTTTATCTTCAACATCGTATCCACTCCTGCAATGAAATCATTGTGCGATGGTTGTTTTGCGTAGATGCCCGGCATCATAGAAATGGTAGCGTGATGCTCCCTGCAGAAATGCAGTAGTACCTTAACTGCGCAATACAAATCCTTTATAAGTTTTTTCATGTTTATTAGATGTTTTTAGATTTTATGCCTTATGTCTTATGTCTTCTGCCATTGCTGATATGCCTTTACGTATATCACCTCCAAACTTTTCCGCATATTCCATCAGTTTGACTTTTTCTGTTTGCTCCGTTGTGTAGGCTAAATACTCTTCAAGGCTTACTTCTGTACGATAGACTTTGCTGAGCATACCACCCAGGCTGATGAATACTTCTTTATATTTCTTACTGGGGTCATTGGATTTATTAACAGACAGTACCAATGCTTTTTCTTTTTCTGTCAGCCCCAATAATTCCTGTATCTGCTCAAACTTATTCTGGTATTTATTTTGGTCAAGTAGTATCTTACAGTCGCTATTATTAATGATAGCCTGTTTTACTACCGGCGAGGAAATAATATCTTCCACTTCCTGAGTTACTACTATGGCTTCACCAAAGAATTTCCGGACTGTTTTAAAGAGGTATTTAATGTATTCTGCAAACCCTTCTTTCATTAGGGCCTTCCACGCTTCTTCAATTAATATCATTTTACGAATGCCTTTCATCTTCCGCATTTTATTGATGAAAACTTCCATAATGATGATGGTTACCACAGGGAAAAGAATGGGATGGTCTTTAATGTTATCCAGCTCAAATACAATAAACCGTTCTTGCAATAAATTTAGGTTTTCAGTAGCGTTTAGCAGGTAGTCAAATTCGCCACCTTCGTAATACGGACAGAGCACATACAGAAAGTTGTCTATGTCGAAATCTTTTTCCTTCACCCGGTCGCCTTCCAGCACTTGTGTGTACTCATCCCGCAGGAAAGCATAAAAGCTATTGAAGCAGGGAAAGCATGTTTCATGCTTTTTCAGATAATCATAATATCCTCCAATAGCATTTGATAGGGCGACATATTCGCTACGTTTAAATGCTTCATCATCCTTTTTCCAAAGAGCCAGAAGCAATGTTTTGATGCTTTCTTTCTTTTCTGTATCAAGGCTGTCGCCTTCACTAATATAAAATGGGTTAAAGCGGATGGGATTGTCTTCACTGTAGGTGAAGTAGTATCCCTTCACCATATCGCACAAACCTTTGTAGCTATGCCCCACATCCACCAATACAATGTGTGTTCCCTGTTCATAGTAACTGCGTACCATATGATTGGTGAAGAATGATTTTCCGCTACCGGACGGACCAAGTATAAACTTGTTTCGGTTGGTACAGATACCCATTTTCATGGGTTCATCACTTATGTCCACATGCACGGGCTTGCCTGTTAACCGGTCTCCCAGACGGATGCCCACGGGACTTAAAGACGAACGGTAACCAGTTTCCAGGTTAAGGAAGCAGGTGGCTTGTTCGGCGAACGTATCAAAGGTGTCGTTCATCGGAAAGTCGGCTGCATTACCCGGAATACCAGCCCAAAATATTTGTGGAGCGCCAATCGTTTCCTGTTTGGCTGCTGTATCCATCTGCGCCAACGCAGAAGATACCATGTTCTTCAGGTCTTTCAATTCCTCCTTATTATCTGTCCACACGAGTACATTGAAATGCGCTTTAACGGCCAAACGTTGTTGGCTGATGGCTTCATTCAGGAAATCATTTGTTGCATCCCTCGCAATCATATTCTCTCTGCTGTACGCCGAAAGGGATTGCAGCCTTAGTCTTTTGCTCTCCAGCTTTTGGATAGTCTTCTGTGCGTCTTCTATGAAAATGTATTGATTGTAAATATGATTACAAGGCAATAGCTGTCCTAAAGTAGAAGCAAATCCAACGCTGAATTTTGTTTTATCAGTGCTGTATTTATCGTAATTGATACGACTACCACAGAGTGCAGGAAGGTCAACCGCGTCACCTAATGTATATAGCTGGCAATACTTATCACCTACACGCATCCCTTTATCAAAATTGATGTCGGCCATCAGGAAATTATCATTTCGTTCGGATAAGTAGCAATACTGTTCTATCAATCCCATCTTCCGGCTATGACTGTTCAGTTCCTTTTCCCTTAGCCTTGTCAGTTTCATGAAACCGCTGTCTTCCATAATGCGTTTAAACTGTCCGGTACTATCCAGGAAGTCTTGAAGCAACTGCGGCTTCAATGTTTCTTCAGGTACAATGGACTTACGCAGCAGGCTCGAAAACATAGAACTGGCAGCTTTCCTTCCCTCAGGCTTTTTGGTTAGCATGATGTAACAGCTATGCGCCAGAAACGGACGTTCATTAAAAAAGCGCTCGCTGCTGCGGCTTAAAAAACTGGTGTCCTCTTTGGTAAAATCAGGTTTGTAACTGCTTTGTAAAAACCAATCTTGTTTATGAAAAATGCTGTATTTAGGTAGTAATTTGATGGCCTTTATCCATGCCTGATGAAAGGCTTCATATTCCTGGTCGGAAAGGGTAAAAATTTCCGGAAGGTCTGCTTTAAAGACAACAGTTATATCGCCTTGTTTGCTAAGGATGCAATCATGCTCCACATCCAATATTGGGAAAATATCATCTAACACTTTTTCCATCTTACACCTATTTACTTATTAAAAAATTCTTGATTTTATTTTATAAAAACTTTCCTGCTTCTCGATTTTATCACTTTTGGAACCTGTTTACGAGCAAGTGTTTTCATCAAGCCATGCTCGCCATACTTATTGCTCATGCCGTAAATCTTCATGACAAGGAATGTCCCTGCTGCCAGGATGATACCGACACATAGATAGGTGGGCAAGCCGACGATGTACATCAAGGCAAAGACAATGAGCAATGCAACAACACCGCCGCCCAAATACCAGATGTATTGTGCTTTCAAGCCTTTAAATTCAATACTCTGGTTAATTCCTTTGTTTATTTGATAAACACTATTTGCCATAACTTTTCGTATTTATTGTTTTATAATCGCACTCTGTTTCGCGGACGTTCCGACACTTGAGTTGTTGCCAGTACTATTTCTTTCGCAGCAGAATATCCGTTAATCTTTTTTGCCAATTGGATAACAGGTGTTTCTATAACTGCTTCCGATTTGTTTTCTCCTACCTGTTGTTGTTTCAGTTGGTTTTCCTGTATCTTAATTGCTATCTGCCTTTCCAGCTTAGCGAGTTCATTTTTCATTTGCTGCAATTCCGGCTCCTTTAAAAAAGGCTTCGTGGTAAGCTGTTCCAGCTTAGGTATTGCTGTATTCAGGTCAGATAATGTATGCTCATACTTTCCTCTGAGATTTTCTACACGGTCAATGGCGTTAAGAAAATGTCTTGCAGCCAGTTTGGGGTTGTCTGTATTAGGAAGACCATTATTGTATGTGTACTTAATACCATCGTCGCCTCGTTGCGCATAAAAGGTATTGGAATACCGGTATTCAAAAACACCGTTTTCTTCGTAGGCTTCCTGCTGCCTGCGGATATAAAGATTAAAGTCGTACAGCGTACCGATTTGCTCCTTTTGTTCACTTGCAATGGTTGGCTTCCAGTCCTGATACAGCTTAATAATATGTCTGCCAATTGCTTCACTGTTTGACTTGCTGACGTTAGCCAGGTTGATGGGATTAACCTTGATACCATTCTTATCCAGTTGAAGATTGGCTTTGTACACTTTTTCATCTGCAACCAATTTGTCAAGCGTTTTTACGGTAGATGCCTGTTCGTTTTGCAGGTTTTCCAACTGGTACTTATTACGGGCTATTTCCCTGAAGTGCGATACTTTCAGGCTTTCCATTAATGCTATCTTTTTTTCCAGTTTTGACTTTTCGAGAAGTGTTGTATCTCCTGAAAGAATAGCAATGTATTCGGAGAAATTCATTCCACTCTTTTCATCAATGGCACCTTCGTCAATGGTACGTATGTTCAACTCACAATTTTTCATTTGCGAGATAAAGGTTTGCTTGTTCTTCAGCAAATTGAATTTATAGTTATCGAGCGATTGCTCTACTGCATATACATAATTTTGTACCTTGTTGCTGTAATGCTCTTTGGCCAATACATTGCCCTGCCTTGCTCCACGGCCATTGCGCTGTTCCAGTTCTGAAGGTTTCCAGGGAATATCCAGATGATGCATCGCTACCACTCGTTGCTGGACGTTTAAGCCGGTACCTGCTTTTTCAGTACTACCTAATAGGATGCGGATTTCGCCTTCGTTCATCTTTCTAAACAGTTCCGGCTTCTTCTTATCTGTCCAGTCATGAATGAAAGTGATTTCGGTTGAAGGAATATTAAAATCTGTAATCAGCTTCTCTTTAAGCGCACCATAGATATTGAACTCGTCAGGCTTGGGTGTACCGATGTCGCAGAAGACAATCTGTGTTCCTTTGTGTGGCGTGGTCTCGTTATAAATTGCCGCAATCTTCCGGGCTGATACATTTACTTTATTATCTGGGTGGTCACTGTATTTCCACTCATTAATCAGCCGCATATCGGCTGCCATCTTTTTGGCATAATTGGTAGCTATCAACATACGGCCCTTATCTTCTTCCGGTGTTAGCCTGCCACGCCCGATTAGTTCACCATCGCCGGTCTTAGCGAATTGCATCAGATTTTTAATAAACGTACTTTGCTCAGGAGTAGGTGTAATATTGACAAGCGTTTCATCCAGTTCTGGTTTGTCTAACCGGATATGTTTAGCGGTTTTATAATCAGTAATCTCATTGTAGAACAAAGCCAGTTCCGGTACTTTAATGAAATGACGAAAACGTTCCTTAGCGATAATTTCATTGGTTACTGAAAATTCAAAATCTGTTGTTTTGCGGGCAAAGACAGCTGCCCAACCATCAAAGTTTTCGATGTGCTGTCGCTGCATTTCCTTTGGACGGAGGTATTTAAAGAGCAGGTACATTTCGGTCAGGCTATTGGATATAGGCGTTCCCGAAAGAAAGGTTACGCACAGGTCGGTATTAAACCGGTTTTGCAACTCACGGACGGCAAACAGCATATTGAGCGCCTTCTGACTACCTTCCATATTGCCTAAGCCTGCCACGCGGTTATGACGGGTAGTAAAAGTGAGGTTCTTATACTTGTGCGATTCATCAACAAACAGGTGGTCAATGCCCATATCTCTGAAGTTGATACCTGCATCTTTCTTTTCTTCTATGTCTTTCAGAATTGACTTCAGTTTCCCTTCCAGGTTGTTCTTCCGTATTTCCAACCCTTTAAGCATCTTTTTGGAAATGCCACCGCCGAGGTCTTTTACCGTTTCCAAATCCCTTTCTACATTATCCAGTTCCGTTTGGAATATCGCTTTTTGTATCTCCGGTGATTGCGGTATTTTACCAAACTGGTCATGGGTAAGGATGATACAGTCCCAATTGTTATTTTTTATTTCATGAAATAGCCGCAGCCTTTGCGCAGGTGCAAAATCATTTTGTCCGGGAAATAAAATGCGGACTTTGGGATACGCTTTTTTATAGGTTTCCGCAATCTGATTCACGTTGGCCTTTAAAGCCACTATCATTGGTTTATGAACAATATCCAGCCGCTTCATTTCCTGTGCGGAAATAATCATGGTAAGGGTTTTACCCAGGCCCACTTCGTGGTCAATTAAAGCCCCGCGGTTTTGAATAATGCGCCATGCAGCGTTCTTTTGGCTGCTGTATAAATCCTCAATGCCCAACGCTTTTTTATCCAAACCGGGAAAATTCAAATGGCTGCCGTCAAACTCCCGCAGCACATAACAATTGAATGTATCATTATATAGACTCTCAATATTTTTTTTCTCTGAATCCGGCAAATCTTTCAGCCATGTTACAAAGCCGTTACGCATTTGCTCAATCTTTTGATGCGCTAATTGTATGGCTTCATTATCCGGCAGGCGTATGGTTTTGCCATCCCCGACAGAAACTTCATAAGTAAAAAAAGGTGTGGTGTTTTCCAATGCATGTTCCAGCAAAGTATAGCCATAAGTTGTTCTGCCGCTTTTAGGTGTTACCGCAAACTCCCTGGCTACTTTTATATTCATGCCGGTGCTCACTTTGAATGCATCCAACGATGGGAAATAATTGATGGTGGTATCCTGCTCAAATAAAGTAGTTGCGAACCGCTCATAGTACGAAGTAGGCATCCAGCGTTCCCCTAAATTAAAATCCAGCAATTCAAAGGGAATGCGCTCTGGCTGTACCCTTGCTATGGCTTCAGCACTTCGTTTGTATTGGGGATTATCCGGAAACTGATTCGTAAGGCGCTCTGCTTGCCTTAGCTTTTCAACTACATTGCCACTCAGGTACTGATCGGCAGTTTCCCATTCGCTGCTGGAAGGGTTTAAATACACATGATTGCCAAGACGAGTAATTACTTCACGTTCTTCCAACTCCATTGCTGCACTGATAAATCCCAAATCAACTTTGCCAGTATCATTCAGGCTATGAGAAAGAGCTTCAACAGGATCATCGGTTACAAAACGTTCCTTTACCTGATGGATGGAATGAGTTAGTATATCTGCCTTGACAAAACGTTCGCCGTCCCGGCGTTCAAGTGACGACAGCGTAATGATACCAAAGGCGGTATCTTCCAGGATATGCCTGCGGTTGTCCGGACTATTTAAAAGTCCAAACTGCGAAACAAAATGTTCATATGTGCTGTTAAGCTGTTCCCTGTTGGCTTCGCTGATGGTTTCCCCGGCCACTTCTTTAGTTGATAGTTCCAGATAGGTGTCGCGAAGCGCGATGTAATTTTCGTAAAAGTTGATATTTCCCTGAAGTCCGAGTGGTTGAAACACCGCCTGTTTGTATTCAGCATCGGGATTACCAATCGTGCCGACATTTCCCCTGTGTACCACTAAGGTTCCTTCCTGGTAATAAGGCTTCAGCCCGATAAAGGGAAGCGGTGCTTTCTGTTCAAACCGGAAAAAACCTTCCAATGTCTGATCACCCTCATATCTAAAGCTGTGGTCAAATTGTTTGAGATAGTTGGATATACCTGTTAACTCATGTCCTAATAAACGGGCATCCATCCAGTTCGCAGACAGATGATTTATCTCTTCAACATTGGAATATAGCTTGTATAGATAGCGATTACTTTTATGCTGTTTTGCTGTAATCAATACTACGTTTTCATGGCTTGGCTTATCCGTTGTTCGTATCGTGCCGATGATACGGGCCGTTGGTTTTTGTATAACTGTTTCGTCAAGTGGATTTATATAAGCAATTGCCCGGTTGATTTGTTCTACCGGTGCTGTATCGAATAATCCCAATTGAACCGATGCGGTTTCCGTTTTATTTTCGGGCATCGGCAGATAAGTCAGTTTTTTACCTTCATTTTCAGGAACCGGTAATGCAACTGTTTGTGCTTTTCTGTATAATTCACCATTAAACCGCTTCTGGAATTGATGGCTAAGGTTGGCATGAAGACCATCCCTGATCTGGTTTATATCACCATCCTGCCACACGGTTTCATGTGCCTGGCCATATTGATTTTTACCGGGTATTATCTTATTACCAATAATGACTTCTTTATGATTAAAGAGATATAGGTTTTGATGGTAGCTGCCAAACTGGTTTTTAAGCTCTACTGTGTCAATCAATAGTTGCTCACTATTGGAAAGCTGCTCTTTGGCTGTATTCTTCTGTACGATCAACAAATGACTGGGCGCTTCTGTATTGCCGGTATCTTTCATCAGGTTGTCCGGCATCACTGTCAGGCTTACAAAATCGGCACGTTCAAAAAGATATTGCCTTGCTGTATGATTGGAAGGACTGTTTAAAAAAGCATCAGTACTAATAAAAGCCATTAAACCACCTTCAGCCAACTTATCAAGCCCTTTGGCAAAAAAGTAGTTGTGTATTTTGCCGGATAATTCTTTGTCGGGAAAATCTTCATCATAAACGGAGAAATTACCAAAGGGTATATTGCTCACCGCCAGGTCATAGCTTCCGTTATCTTTTACCGGAGCTTCTTCAAAGCCGGTAATGTGTGTATCCGTTTTAATAGAAAGAGAACTATTGATAGCAGATAGAACCAATCCGGTAAGTTTATCCTTTTCCACTGCCGTAATCTGCTTTATTTCAGGAAAGGTGTTAACTGCTTCACTAATGAAAACACCGGAACCGGCTGACGGTTCATACAGTCTTTTGGGCTGAATGTCTTGTGTCGCCAGAACATTGTACAATGTTTGCGGTACTACTTCCGGTGTATAAAATGCGGTTAGCACGCTATTGCGTAATGAAGCAATGATTTC
This sequence comes from Bacteroidota bacterium, assembly GCA_018268075.1. Classification (GTDB taxonomy): domain Bacteria; phylum Bacteroidota; class Bacteroidia; order Chitinophagales; family Chitinophagaceae; genus Ginsengibacter. The sequence continues at coordinate 27,742 of JAFDXH010000045.1, forward strand.
TTTATAGGCTGTCTCGGAAAAGTTTTCTTTGAGCAGGTCATGCAGTTGTATTATTTCCCCGTGATGCTTCAAATCTTCTTTGGTAGCGCCGTTTGCCTGCCATTCGTTCTGAGAGCCGTAAGAATAGAGTACGGCTTTGATACCGCCAAAGCCTGCGTATTTTTTCAGGCTGGCGACATCTTCCGCTGTAATCAGTCCACCGTTCTGATAATCTAATGCTATGCGGATAGCTCGGAGATTATCATGCAACTTTTGGGAAATATTATAAGCCATAATTACACTTTTTCTTTCTTCACTTTTCTTTTTTGCTTAGGCGAGATAGTCGTGTACCTGCCCAATAATGGCATATCTTAAATGCCTGTTTGCTTCGTTTTCGCTGTTAAATTCAAAACCACTAAAGATGCTTTTACATGTTTCAATTAAGTTTACCACTTCATAGGTGAGTGTTCCATTTTCCTTCATCCGCTCGTAGTCCGCATTAAATTCTTCTTCGATAACTGAGCGGATATACTGATAACGGGATGGTTTCAATTCCTCAGCCATAGCATCCAGACATAATTCTTCAATGATATATTGCGGTCTTCCTTCATCAAGAAGCTGCGCTGCCATCGGTATGACCGTATTTACTTTTTCTTCCAGATACCGGGTAACTGAACAACTCTCCTGTAAGCTGAGCATCAGTTCAGGATTGTTGTGGACGATATACGTCCACAACTTTTGCATCAATACATTTTGCATATTTTCCTGATTTTTTTAAACACCAAAGAAGGATTGAATAACAGTAGCTACCACTACGAGAAAAATACAACTGCCAAACCAGGCGGCGGCAACTTTGCCTGTGTCCTGGTCACCTGCAT
>JAFDXH010000046.1 GCA_018268075.1 Bacteroidota bacterium
GCTCATTGCTGGTTTTTAGATAAGCAGGGTTTCCAAAATAAAGTGTCCGCTTTATCATGGGATGTTTGGTTTACAATGATAGAACGGGTGCTGTAGGTTTTTATTTTATAAGAATGGCGAGCAGAACTGTATTGCCTGTTAATTATTCTTCCTGTATTGATTAATTTTCTGTAATTCTTCTATATCTGCTTTATCCTTCATCCTGGTTGAAGTGAGCATTGATGCAATCAAATGATTATTAGTTTATCCCTGTTTTCATTACCAGTTTTAAGCCAGATATCTATGTCTCCGGTGTTGCGGTCATACCCATAATGGATTACCGCATATCTGCCCACAAGCATAAAATCTACTTTATGTTTTAAAAGTACTTCCAATATTTCCCTGTGTTCTTCTGTAAATAGATTAATCATTTCTGAATTTTAAGTTTTTGTCCATAGGCTTTTTTAATTCCTCGGCATACATTTCTTTGATGCGCTGGGTAACGTTCAGAATATGTTGTTCAGGAGAAAGGCATGCCTTCGCCTTTGCGTCAGCCTCATTGGCCTCATTAAAAGAGTCAAATGTTTTTAGTTTTTTTTTAATAGTACTTCCGGCTCGGAAACTATAGTACTGTTTTCATCGTTTGAGGCTGACCTGTAATTGAATTTAAATGGTCGGATATTACCGAGGCGGTCAACGTTGAGTTTGATGCAACTATCCTGAATTCTGTTAGCTTTGAACTTTCTATTCTTGTTTATTAAAGACTCGGCAATGTAGCTTTCTGTAAGTTCAAAAGGGCTGCAATTTTTGTTTGTTCCAAATTCAAATATCCCTTCTTTGGGTATTTTGTTATCGTCTTTTTCTCTTTGTTTCTTTTCTTCTTTCTCTAAAATTGGTTTGTAATTAATTGGAGAGGCATAATTGAATGGAATAAAATAACATTGAGAACCCGTGAACTTAACCACCCTGTAAATCCTTTTCCAACGTTTCTTTTCAATATCAAACCAAAAATCATTATCGTGGTTTGAATTCGCTTTATTTGCATCTTGTTTATCAAAGGGTAAATACACCAAATCATCTTGTTGAAGCAGAAATTCAATTTCAAATCCGGGTTTATCTTCCATGATTTTTTTCTTGATGATTTCTTCAATATATTTTAATCGGTCATCGTATTTCTTTGGAAATTTATAGCCTGACCTTAAATCATCTCTAAACTGGTTGGTTACCCAAGTGGCAGCATCAAAAAAACTAATCGGATAAAATACTCTGGCTTCATTTTTTTGAAGAAATGCGTAACAATAATTGTCTTTTGTTTCATAATAAGATGCCCCATCATCTTTATTGTTTTTAAAACTTGTCTTATGTATAATTGGTTTTAAGGAAATTTCATCAGAATTTTTAGAAAAGAAAATTAGAATTTTGGAAATAGACTTTAATCCTGATTCCATTCGTCTTTTATTAAACTCATCAACACCTACATCACTGAATGCTTCGTCTTTTTGTCCTTTGTTATGAATTAAAAAATGGTCTTTAATATCTTTTTGCAGAGGTTTAAAAACTATTTTATCAATCAATTTTTCAGGATTGTCTGCACCTGCAAAATCATCCCAGGATATTGTTTTGGTATTTACATCGCCTCTACCAATGTTTATTTCAATTTTAGATTTTCCGTCTGAAATGCTTATTTCTTTTTCGCCATCAAAATATTTTATTGGTTCTTGTTTTAATTTTTCCTTGAACTCTTTAAGAGTTGAATAGACAGATTTTCTGGCTTTAACTTCATTTCTTACAATTTCATTTAGTATTGCATCGGGATTATTAAATGCTTCTTCTAAAGAACCGGTTGCAGTTTTTTCGATGTTTTTTGTTCCATAAGATTTAGCAAGATGCAATGCCCCTCTCACTTTCAATATCAACTCATTAGTGCGCTTTCCATTTTTGTCTTCTTTGTTTTGAATAAGCAAACGCTTCTTGCTTTTAAATGAAACCAGCAGTTGTTCAATTTTTTTTCTTGATTCAACCAAAAACTTTTCTTTTTCCCAAGGGAATTCAAATTGTCTTAAGCTGCCAAGCATTTCCTGAAATTCTTCTTTTTCTTTTTCATTCATATCTGCTAACCGGTTGCTTATCTCTTCGTCCGAAATATCTTCTCTGCTTTTCAGGTCTTCATACTTCTCTTTCAGTTTTTGCTGCACAATCTGGTTCAGTGTATTCAATTGTGTTATTTGAGCTTGTGTGGTACAAGCAATTATCAATGCATCAATAGCGTGATGACGGTGGTCTAAACGCTTGGTCCAGTTTTTTAACACCAATACTTTTTTCGTTCCGCCTTTTTTGCTTTCAACGTCCTTGTAATGACACCATGATTCTTGCGGCTCCTGAACCATTGTAGCCATTAACTGAAAGCGTTCTTTGTTCATTTCTTTAAATGCTTTATTCAGTTTCCACATTTCACGTAGGTGGTCAGTTATGCCGCCAGTGGTGGTGGTTACATTTTCAAGCCCAACAATGCTGCCTAATTTTTCTTTTACTTTTCTTGCTATATATTGTGTTTCTTTTTTCTGCCTTTCAATAAAATCTTCTGGTATTTCTTTCATCAGCAGTTTTTTCTTTTTTCCACCGCTTAATGTAGAATGATTCATCACTTCACTTTCATAGCTGTTCAAAGTTTTGATTGGAAAACCTGCGACATCTTTTCCTCCGTACTTTCTTATAAATTCAATAGCAGTTAAATTATCCTTTGCGCTATTTACTGTTTTTTCTGCCATAACCAAGTTACTTTGAGAATCATCAAAGAACCTTTGTTTAGGAATTATATGTTCTTTGTCGTATTGGCTATGGTCAAATAATTTACATAATGGTATTGGATTGCCTGTGTAAGGAGATACCATGCCCTGTTCTTTCCAAAGCCTGTATTTTAATATTTCGTTTGCTGTGGGCTCCCTGAGTTTGGCTGATTGATAGCAACTACTACTACAGTTATTTTCTTTACAATAATTTTCCGGCTTGATTTTTTTCTTTCCATCCTCATATTCTAATTGCATTAACTCATAGGCTGCAAATTTGTTGGCTTTGGCATTGCTCAACATACTGTTGTGCATAGATTCTCTTTCTTTGGCATTGTTCTTTAACTCACGGGCCAACTCAACTCTTATTTCAATATCATCAGGTTTGAGATTATATTCTTTGAGAATTGATTTAATTGTTTGCAAAGTTTCATTTGTCATTTGCTCCACAACGGGGTTACGAAGCGTTTCTTCTTTGCTTAATGGCTGAATCTGATGATAATCGGTTATTCTTTCTTTTTGCTCAGCTGTGTGTCTGCCATACATCAACCCTGCCGCTGCCCAATAAGGCCAGCCACCTTTATCAATTGGTTCAGTTAGTGTATCGTATTCCCTGAAAAAATCAGCAAGTAAGGCTTTACTGATTTTTTCATATGCCGGATTTTTTTCCTGCAATGCATCATACTCTCTTAAACGATGTTGGAACTTCTGGTAAATTGCAGAAAGTAATTCAATTTTTCTTCTATGCTCACTATGTTCATTTAATACCCGAGAGTTAAGTTGCATTAATGGAAGTAGGTTCTGAATTGCTTTAGCGGATAGAGATGCATATTTCCGTGGAAATTTATACTTTGCTATTTGTAAAGCACGGGTATCAATATTTTCCGATGGCTCTGTCGAGTCAAGATGTTCAACTAAGAATTTTCTTATTTTCTGAACTCTTTTATCCGTAATATCCATTTCGTTTGTTCCCTCATTATCAATATATGTTTCCCATAAAATTTTATAGAAAGAAAGGTATTTTTCATTTTGATAATGAATGAAGGCTTTGCTGTCACCAAAAGCTTTCTCAAATAATGACTCGCCAAGTAAAGTCTTAATAGTTTTTAAGGTTTCATTGCCTTTGAATTTTTCCTTTTTGTGCAAACCTCTTGGCCAGCCTTTGCCTTCGTGTCTCAAGTTTAGTGAACTGCACCACCCCTCATAAGTGAGTTCTTTTTTATCATGAAGTTTTTTATAAATATTTTCCTTTTCTTCTTTAGTAAGAAAACGTTTGCTGTATTTGTATTTACTCCCTTCTGGGTTTTTTGCATCCACATAACATTTGTTAATTTGGTCCCACATTCTGAATTCCTGGAACAGCGGATGGCTGCGTTCTATCACTCTGTTAATGGGCTTTTTATTTTTATCAACTGCTGTTTCATATTGGCAGCCTCCAATTAAGTCTGTTTGTGGTTTTAACTTTCTTTGATAATAAATTATTTGCTTTTCAATAACTTCTTTCAGACCTTTCTCTCTTGCAGCTTTTTTTAATTCGTGTTTCTTTGAGTTTGTAGATTGTTCTGTTATGGGTTTGCTTGCATCTCTTTCAGGAAAAATATAGTTAATAATTTCTTCGAGTAAAGTTTTATCCTCAATTAATCTCTTAAATTCAGTATTAGCTTGAATCTGTCTTTCCCAAATGGCATTAAATTCTTCTATATACCTTTTGCGAAGAATAACATTATCCCTGATTTTATAATCAGAGTTTATAACACCGTCCTCTTTTTTTATTCGTTCAAGAAAGTAATGACAGATATGATAATTGCCTTTACCTGTAGCATCCAATTCATTTGCATTAAATTTTAGCTTCTTGTTTTCCGATATAATTTTTTCTATCGATTCCAGATTCTTTTTCCAGCTTGTTTTATTTGGGAGTAAGAATTCAAATTCTTTAGTTCCATCTGATTTGGTGGTTATGTTTATTTCAAACTCGGTTAATTCATTCAGTTTAATTTTTTCTAAATTCTTAGTATGCTTTAGAAGCAGGGTGCCATTCCCGATTTTTTCATCTTCATTTTCATCTTCAACTTCAATTTTGTAAGCCCACTTTTTCTTCTTGTATTCAAAAATAGGAATACATTCCATCACTTTAGCATTTAATGATTCGGTTACAATATCACTTCCCACATAAATCCAATTGACTTCGTCATCAGCGAAATGAAATCTTATTTGCTTGCTATCAGTTGATGGTTTGGTGAGAGTCATTGACATTTCATCATTAGTATTTATCTGTTTAATTGACACCCCTTCAAATATTTCACCTGTCTCAACATTTGAAACCTTGAGTTTATAAACAGGTAACAATATTTTGTTCTTTCCACTTTTAATTTCTTCACAGTGTTGAACTGGAGCTGGCTGCTTGACAACCTTTAGTTCTTTATAGATCTTTTTTACTTTTTGAGTTTCTCCATCTTGATTTGTAATTTCCTTTTCGTCTTCCTCTCCACCACCATTATAACCCCTTCTCTGATTTAATAAATAAAATATCCTACCTAATTCCTTTAAGCTAACTGCTTCATTTAGTGATTTAGCTCTTAATTCAAGAATTGATAAAGAAGTATCCCCCTTATAATTCTTATTTCCCTTTTTTATTGGTTGGACAAACAACTTTTGCAGCTTTTCAGAAGGAGGAAATTGATTCGTAAGTCTTATTTCATTCCCATTTATACCTTGTTCAAAATACCCGATTGAAATCATTTCGGGTAGCATGTTCATTTTATGTAGTGCAAAGAGAAGTTTGTTTCTTCTTAATTTATAACGGTGGTTACCACGCCTTATACCCCTTGCAATTCTTCGTGTTGCATTTCTGGTAATTTTTTTTCCCGATTCAAAGTTGCCTTTGTCATCACCCATTGGTACAATCCGGCTTCCAAGCCCAATAATTTTCTGATTTTCTTTGTCAATTAGCGCCCACCCAATGCTATTTGTTCCTAAATCCAATCCTAAAATTTTTTTGTTTGACATTTTTTAATATTTTTACATTCTTAATTTGAAAGCAAATCACAATAAGGATTATTCCGTTGTGAAAATATTTAAAGCGGCGCAAGTCGCTTTTTTATTTTCCACCCCTGCCAATCCCGCCATATTTTTCTGCCGGATAAATTTACTAAAATTAAAATAACCTTTGCTTGTTTCCTTGCTGGTAAATATTCCTATATTAAATATTCCTATAAAATATTGTGGTATTATTTCTTCATTTGCTGAAGCAAATTTTGTGTGCTACAATTTTACTTTATCCGTATAGAAACGGAAACGCTTTTTTGGCTTTCTTTATTTACGAGATTGGTGGCACTTAGTTGGTAAAAATTTACATTACCTTTTTCTTTGTTTTTATCTGTGTATGAATCACTGTCATTTACATTCTTAATCTATTTTACATCATGCCCCGGCTTTGAGCGGTAAATACAAATAACACTGATGTTGACTGACATTTGCCCACAGGTAATATATACAGCACCTGCAGTTTGACTAATTTGTATTTCTGCCGAAGTTGCCGGTAAATCTTTCTTTATTGCCGGTGTTATCAAATGTGATTGCGGTATAAGGATAGCTCTTGCCAAAAGGAATGGAGTCGGAATAAAAACTTTTCATTGGCTGAGATGCATTACCTATTTGTGACAGATGCCATTTTCTGTTACTGTTTTATCCCAACCCTGGGGCATGGTATAGTTTACTACATCAAATGTTAGCTTTTGTGCATTTGAATGCGTGGTAATGACAGTAAGCATCATTAAAAAGATGATAGTTTTCATTTTACATGTTTATGATGTAAAAATAAA
>JAFDXH010000047.1 GCA_018268075.1 Bacteroidota bacterium
CCTACAGTTCCAAATTTGTAATCCGAATTGATAGTGCCCAATTTTGAATTATTGTGGGCATGCAATTTCGCCTTTATAGAATCTTCTTTAATAGCCTCTTTCAAGGCTTTCCATCTGGCTTCCGTAAAAAAATATTTGGGCGATACCATTACACATCCGGCTTCTTTAGCAAATTTATCTGCTCCCTCGCCACTCATCATTACATGCTCAGATTTTTCCATAACTGCCCTTGCTGCATTTATAGGGTTGCGCACCCTGGATACACCTGCCACAGCACCTGCCTTTAATGAGCTGCCATCCATAATCGCTGCATCCATTTCATTCCGGCCATCATGAGTGAATACAGATCCTTTGCCCGCATTAAAAAGTGGGTTGTCTTCTAAAATATTGATAGCTGCCTGAACGGCATCTAAACTTGACCTGCCCGTGGAAATCATTTTGTAACCGGCCTTTAAGGCATCAGTAAGTGCAGTAGTATAGGCGGCTTCTAACTGAGGCGTCATATTCTTTTTTAAAATAGTGCCTGCTCCACCATGAATTACCATTGCATATTTTTTAGAAGTATCGGTAGCAGGTTGCATTTTCAAAATTCCATTGTCCACCCACCACCAGTACCACTTACCTCCTGAGGCTTGGTCAGAATTAAAATCTGCAACTGAAAAATTTCCGGCGCCGGAATCATTTCCCTGAATTTCATATACATGAAGCGCTTTCTGGCCATCATTCCATTGCAGTGGAGTATTGGCCTTAACTACTTCAGGCTTTTTACTCAGCTCTGTCCTGATAAAATAAGCTTTGCTTTCTCCGAATACTTTAGCATTTCCATTTTCATCAATACACACTGCTGTTCTTTCATTAGGTGCAATGCCGTTGGCAAATATTCCCCAATCTTTAATGATACGCGCCAGAAATGAAACATGCCTTCCTTGCCTGTGGCGGGTAAGGTAATGCTGATCGGTAATTATGTGCTCTAAATAGGGCACATGCAAAAGGTCATTGTTATATAAAGTAACTCCTTGTATAAAAGGGTTTTTTAAGACTTCATCTGATACCACACTACCATCTTCGCCACTATAATAAATACCGCTGAGTATAGCACAGCCTGCGCTGGTACCACCTACCGGAACCTTCTTTTCTCTTAATAAATAATTGATTGCTTCCTGTGTTTTAGTTCCTCGCCAGAAGTGCATGTAGCGCGATTGATCGCCTCCACCAATAAACAGCATTTCTGCATTTTTTATAATATTGTAAACAGAATCATTATCAGCAATATCGCGTGAAGTAATATTTACGGTCTGTACTGAATTTAATCCACCCAGTTCAAATATTTCCTTATTGTAATCTACTGTTCCGGAGGCTGTTATTACCACCGCATCTCCACCACCGCTTTTGGAAATCATCCATCGGAAAGCACTGTTTACATTACCTCCGCCACCTACCAGCGCTACACCAAAGGAAGTGGGAGTATTTACATTTGCAGTATCGCCTACTATTCCCAAATTCCATCCGGTGGGCTTACTATTTTGCGCAAATGAAATATTAGAAACAATAATAAAGCCTAAGAAAAAGATAATCCTTGAAGAGAAATTTTTCATTGATAATAGTTGAATTAATTTTTTTTATTCATTAAAAAGGGGCTTGCCCAAGTACTCCGTTTGCTACCCAATACCAAGACCACGACCCACCGCTTGCCTTGGATGTATCAAAATCGCTTACCCTAAATGAACCATTTCCGGCAGCGGTTCCTCTCACCTGATATACCATCACCGATTTGTTACCATTGTTAAAATCAAGTGGTAAACCCGCTTGGCATTTCTCTGGTTTTTTGGTGGCATCAGATATAAAAAAATACGCATAGCTTGAGCCAAACACTGAAGCCTTTCCGCTTTGATCCACACAAACTGCTGTAGCTTCATCGGCTGCAATTCCTTTTGCAGGAATATTCCAGTCTGCTAAAGAGCGGGCTAAAAACGTCATTAACCTTCCTTGCCTGCTTCTGGTTAAAAAATGCTGATCTGTTATTACATTTTCCATAAACGGAGCCGAGAGAAAATCATTTTTATAAAGATTAATAGTAGATCTGTATGGATTGCTTAGCGCTTCATCTGAAGTAACACTTCCATTCTCACCACTATAATATATTCTACCAAGTATAGCGCTACCTGCGCTTGTACCACCCACAGGTGCTTTTTTGGTATTTAATAAATAATTAATTGCATCAGCGGTCTTTGTGCTTCGCCAATAGTTCATATAATCAGACTGGTCTCCTCCGGCAATGAATAATAATTCTGCATTACGGATTACCCTTGCTACTTTATCATTATTTGCCAAGTCTCTGCTATTGATGAGCAATGTTTCTACCGATTTTAAATTTCCTAAATTATTTACATAACTATTGTATGCATCAGTACCGGTTGCTCTGATGATTAAGGCATTACCTCCACCAGACCTATCTATCATCCATTTAAAAGCGGAGCTTACATCACTACCTCCACCCATTATTACCAACCCACCGGATACTGAGGGCGAAACATCTGTAGTGTCGCCAACAAAACCCAGCGAACCCGGATGTGCAACTGTTGAGGGTGGTGTAGTTCCTCCGCCACCGCCATTTTCTGCCGGGTTCCCCGCTTCCTTTTTTCCACAGCCTACTACGATTAAGAGAAGCAGTATGGTAAAATATTTTGTAATTCTCATCACTTTCTTCCTTTATTGATATCCAGGATTTTGTTTCATATTTTTATTCACTTTTACTTCGCTATCTGGCAGCGGGAAAGAATACTGGGCATCTGTTGGATTTAGCAAAACTGCACCAAGTGCATTGACAGCATCTTCAGGATTTCTTTGAACAGAAAGATTTCTTCGCTTCAAATCAAAAAACCGTTGCCCTTCAAATGCCAATTCCTTAAATCGTTCTGTCATGAGTGCATTAATAAAATCGTCTTTAGTAGTATAGGTAGTATCTGTATAACCATTGATGCGCGCTGCTCTTAAATAGTTTAGATCGTTATTCGCATCCGTTAGCTTCGTCAACTCTGCATTCGCCTCAGCTCTGATTAAATACATTTCGCCGGTTCTGAATAATTTTACATCAGCAAGATTTTTTACAGACGTGCCACCTACATATTTTATCACGATATTGGGTGTTTTATTTAGTCCGCGATTGCTATCTACTTTTATATAGTTAGTGAACCTTATATCCGTTACCCTGTTAAAAAGTTTTAATAATTTATTTGCCGGTCCATATAAAACGGTATTATTGGTATTAAAATAAAAATTCCCCAACAAGCCATCAGCACTGGTAGCTTTTTTTAATTTCCAAAATACTTCAGCATCAGATTTATCTTTCCATATATCTGCAAATTGAGTTTTGGAAGCAAGAGGTAAGTAGGCAATTGCCTCGGTAGCGTAGGTTACTGCATCAGGCCAGTTTTTCTCGTATAATGCAACACGGGCCTGAATCGCAGATATTGCCGGCAGTGTAATTCTTGACTTATCATTAAAGGATGCTGGCATTAATGTTTTTGCGGCCTGCAAATCATCTTTAATCTTACTTATGGTTTGTTCGAAACTAAGCCTGGCGGGAAAAGAAATAACCGACTCTGTCATATAGGTTACGCCTAAAGCGCCCGTTTCGTATTTAGAAGCATAATTTCTAAGCAATTCAAAATGTACATAGGCTCGCAATGCAAGCATCTCTGCCCTGTATTGATTTTTTATTTGTGCATCCGAAGGGCTAGAGGGCACCTTATCTATTGCATCCAAAACCCGGTTTAGCCGATCTATCACTACATAGCTATCGCTAAAATATCCGGTAACAGTACCACTGCTTCCATCATATTGCCAACGATGAGTAGCTACTCCGCCACCTGTACCATTTTCGTTAGGCAGCATACATTCATCAGATACCAGACTTGTATTGGTTACATCATCATACCCCAATAGTGCATAGGCGCCTATGGCACCCTTATTTATATCATCCAGGTTTCTAAATGCTTTGCTGGCATCAATCTGATCTGGGGGTGTTAGGTCCAATTTTTTTGTACATGATGCAACCAATGCAATTACAAAAACTAAAGAGATGAATTTAAAAACGTGTTTTATATTTAATATCATTGGTAGTTATTTTAAAAATTAATATTTAGGCCTGCAGTATAGGTACGGGGATTAGGGAAAGAGAATTTATTATATTCATTTCCATTTTCCGGATCAAAGCCAATCCATTTAGTCCAGGTGTATAAATTTTCACCTTGTACAAATAGTTGCACCCCACTCACTACTTTTAATTTTGAAATTATTTTATCTGAAAGCCGGTACCTTAAGTTTACATTTCTAAGGCGCACAAAGGATGCATTATAAATATCAAAGGAAGAGTAATTCCGTTTGGCTTTAATATCCGGCAATATTGCTATATCGCCCGGTTTCTGCCATCTGTCATAAAGCATTCTTATTGTTTGGTTGCTGCTTTTGAAACTTGGGTTTTCATTATAATACATTTCATTGTTATATCTGTAAACATCTCCTACGAAAGAGAACAAAACATTTAATGTAATATCCTTATAGCTTAGGGAGGTAAAAGCACCCCCAGTATATCCGGGGTTGTAACTACCAAATTTAGCAACACTCAATGTGGCTGCATTGTATAATGTTGTTTTTTGGCCAGTAGCAGGATTAATGTACGTGGGAACTCCGGTAGCAGGATCTACCCCTGCCCACTCAGGTGCATAATGACTACCAAGCGGAAGGCCTACTCTAATAATACCGGTATATCCAATTTCAAATTCATCTGCTCCATCAAGGCTCAGCACTTTGTTTTTGTTGAATGCAATATTGCCTCCAATAGTCCATTTCAAATTCTTACTTCTGATTACATCTCCCTGCAAATCTATTTCTACACCCTTATTTTGAACAGACCCTCCATTAACCCTTGAAGAACTAAATCCGGAGGTGATGGATAGCGCCCTATCAAAAAATAAATTGGTAGTACGGCGATCATACACATCGAGGATCAACCTGATCCTGTTGTTGAAAACGCCAATGTCTGTACCAATATTTAATTCTTTGGCATATTCCCAATCATAATCCTGATTTCCGGGCGAAGTAGGCCTTATTCCTGAATTACCTCCATAAGAAGTAGTGCCAAATGTAGCAGCATAACCAAAGTCGCTGCTGAAAGGGCTAGCCGTAGTACCATAGCTTGCTCTTAATTTAAAATCAGAAAGGGATTTAATATTTTCAAAAAATGACTCTTTTTTAGCATCCCAATTCACCCCTACAGAGTAGAATGAGTGCCACCTGTTTTTGACAGGAACAGTAGAAGAACCATCGTACCGGTAACTCAGGTTCATAGTATATTTTTTGTTGAAAGTATATCGGCCAAAGCCCATATAGGATACCAGTGCGCTCTCTGTACGACCACCGCTTACTGATGGAATAAAACCATTAGATGCCGAACCCTGTGTGATGCCGGCAGGTGTATTGGGCAATCGTCCTTCTATGCCATATCCGGTGTATCCAAAAGATTGGTAATTATCGTAATTATATTCATATAGAGCCGTAACATCAAAGTCGTGCAGTGTACCGATTTTTTTTGCATACGTAAATCCAGAGGTAGTAATTACACTAAAATTTCTTCTAGAACCCTGACCAAAACTTCCCTTTTTTCCATTAGAAACTTTAGACCCTGAATAAGAATCTGGGTTTACAAAGGCTTCATCTGTTGACTGCCTGTAATCCACGCCCACCTGTGTTTTTGCCTTTAGGCCATTGATGATTTCATATTCCAAAGCGGAGGAAATCATGGTCTTTAACTGATTGGTTTTATTGGATGTATTAAGGAGCCGCTCATACGCATTGCTTCCTTCTCTCAAGTCCATTACAGGATAAATATTGGTGTTTCCTGATGTAACCAAAATGTGTCCGGGGTAATAAGGGTATTCATACGGTAAGGCATAATATACCGCAGAGAGTGGATTATTACCACTACTGCTTCCTTCTGCTTCTATAAAACTGGAATTAGAGTAACCAATATTCATGTACACTTTTCCGGTAAGTTTATTTGCATGGAAATCCACATTATTTCTCAGCGTCACTCTTTTCAATCCTGACCTAACCGCGATACCATCTTGATTGTAATAATTGAGCGAACTGTAAAACTGCACTTTGTCACTTCCGCCACTCGCATCTATTTGCTGCTCCATAAATTTTCCTGTTTGAAAGAAAAAATCTCTCCAATCGGTATTTATTTTTCTTAAGCTGTCTAGTATATTATCATATCGCTTTTGTACCTCTGGTGGCTTATTTGCATAGGAGGGATTTTTAGGCGAATAGGTCCATCCCGGTCCGGCTGTAGCTCCAGTTTCCTGACCTATCTGCTCTTCAAACAACAAATGCTCACTTGCATTCATCATTTTAAAAGTAGGAGTGGGCAGATCAGAAAAACCATATTGGGATTTATAATTAAAAGACAGCTTGCCTGCTTTTCCCTTTTTTGTGGTAATGACTATTACACCATTAGAACCCCGGGAACCATAGAGTGCCTTTGCAGAGGCATCTTTCAATACTGTAATAGATTCAACATCTGAAGGATTTAATGTCTGAAAATATCCGTTTTCAATCGGTATTCCATCTAAAATATACAATATGGAGGTGCTTCCATCAATCGTTCCTACACCGCGCACTGTAATTTTAGCGCTCTGACCCGGCTGGCCAGATCCGCTGGAAACAACTAAGCCCGGAACACGCCCTTGCAAAAGCTGATCTACCGTCATGGGTACCTGATTAATCTTATCAGATTTTATAGTTGTAGCAGCAGAAGCTGATTTACTTTTTGCATAATTAGTATAGCCTGTTACTACCACTTCATCAAGGCTTGTACTCACGGTGCTAAGGGTTACATCAATTTGTGTTCTGCCTGATATAGCTACCTTTATCTCTGCATATCCTACTAAGGAAAAAGATAAGGATTGGGCATTGTCTGGTACGTCTATGGTATAGTATCCATTAGCATTAGTAACACCTCCAATGGATGTACCTGTAACCAATACTGATACGCCACCAAGTGGGGTATTATCTGCAGCAACCACCCTGCCCTTGATTATTTTATTAACTGCAGCAGAAGGAACCGAAGCAAATAATACCACAAGATTATTTTCTTTAATGGAATAATTAATTGGAAGACCGGTAAATGCCTGGCCAAGCACATCTTCAAGTGTACCATCTACTACGTGGATATTCACTTTATTGCCGGGTAAAGAGCCGGTATGGTAAACAAACCTGTAGGGGGTCTTTTTTTCGACCTCCTTTATTAGTTGTTTTATTGTAGCAGATTTTAAATTTAAGGTAATATTCTCTTGCCCGAATGTTTTTGCATGCGCTTGTATGCAAAATAAAAACAGAAAAAAAGTAGTTAACCTCATAAGTAAAAATAGTTTTCTGTACCCAAAAGGGGGATAGTTGTTTAATGTAGTTCTTTTTCTCATAATTTTCAGTATTTCATTTTTCTATATAAAAATCTTATTTGGTTATTATTATTTGTTGTGGTGTAGAGGTGAATTTAAAAGGATATGAAAGTTGTAATGCTTGTAAAGCCTGCACTACTGTTTCGCTTTCAAAAATGCCGGAATACCTGTAGTTTTTTACTGATTCATCTGCAAAAGTTATTTGAATACCATACCATTCCTGCAGTTTCTGTGCTATCTCAGATAAAGGCTCATCATCAATACTAAGCCTGTTGTGAATCCAGCCCAAGTTTCTTTTGTTGCCGGCAGTATCTGTAGCTGCAACAAATATTGGTTCCATTGCTTTTGGCTGTGCTACCTCCTTATTCTCCTTGTCTGTTATAACCACGCTTTCATTTGGTTTTAAAACAACCATATATTTTGAATCTCGCTTTGAGGTAACCCTTAGCCGTCCGGAAATAAGAAGTGCCTCCGAAGATGAACTGTCAGTAAAATCCCTAACACTGAATACTGTACCTAACACCACCAGCTCCATTCTGGAGGTATGCACCCTGAAGGGTGAAGTAGAGTCATGTTTAATATCAAAATAGGCTTCCCCGTATAAAGTCAACTCTCTTTTGCCGCTGCTAAAATTCTCCCCAAGTTTTATGGAACTGTTTTTTGCAAGCGTTACCAATGACCCATCAGATAATATAATCGTATTCCGCGGCTGCAGACCGGACTGATAAACTCCCTTTCCTGCAACTTCTTTTTCATTGCCTTTTTCTGATAAATCCTTTTGAAGCCAATATGCCCCCGCAAGTATAAACAATGCTGCACATGCTGCAGCCGCAGCTAAGAAATATTTTCGTTTTATCGAAACAATAGGCTGCCTTTCCAATTCTGCCTTTGCATTAGGAGTATCAAAAACCTTTTTTCTAAAACTTTCTCTACGAATGAAGGTATCCTTCAATATGCTTTTTTGTTCTAATAAACTTCCCTGATTTGCATTCAACATCCTTACTATTTGCATAGCCTGCTCTACATCGTTCTTCTTTTGTGGATTTTGAGCAATCCATCTTTGCCAGAATTGAACATCCTTTTGAACCGCCCCCAGACAAAAATTCTGAAAGGATTCATCACAAATAAAATCTTCCGGTAAAAAAGAATTGTATTCCATGAATGATGCTTTCCATTACTGACGGAAGAATCAATTGCTTTTCCCAAAGAATTTTAAAATATTTTTTTTAGCTTATTTAAGGTGAGCTCTCAAAGTAGTAATGGCATTGTAAATGGTGTTATAGGCTGTTTTTATACTTTGCGAGGTTTGCAGTGCTACCTCTTCATAAGAAAGGCCTTCATAAAATTTTAATCTTATTAATTCACCTTGCTTAGGTGTCAATTGTTTTATTGCGAGAGAAAGCTTATTGCGAAGCAGCTCATCTTCTTGTGCAATGATGATGATTTCTTCATAGGCCAACTCTTCACCCCTTTCTTTTTCAAAACTATATTCCTTTATTGCCTTTGAAACCTTTTCATCGTTAGCCACCTTGTCTAATAGAGCCCTTTTAAGCGCCGTAAACAAATACGACTTTACATTACTTACTTCACTCAATTTTTTTCTATTATCCCATATTTTAAAAAAAAGCGCCATGATAGCATCCTTAACTACCTCATCCTGAGGAATTATTTTTAATCCAAAACGAACCAAATGAAAATATACTGCATCATATAAATCAAAGAGCGATTGTTGATCTGCCTCTCTAATTTTTTGCCAAAGTGCCCTATTCATTTCATCCTGATCCATGGCAGGTTTTATTTAAATAATTAATTTACGTAGGGGCTGAAATTACTAAAAAAGAGGTTGTTCGCATTTAAAATTTTTGGGCTATAATTCCGCCAAATTTTGATGCAATTTTTTTTAATTTAACTTGTGCCTTCCCCCTCATTTTTCAATGAAAAACATTACTCATATTTTCCTGATTTCTTTTGTAATCATAGCTATGCTTAGTTCTAGCGACTACGCTTGTGGCAAGGCTTCAGATTTTATTGCTTTGGTAACCTATACTCCAGCCGAAAGCGACACCATCATTGTAAGGCGGTTTGCAAAATCATCAAATTTTGCGCTACAAAAAAACACTCTATTAATAGATAAACCCAATACCAACCTACAGGTAAATGGCGATACAGTTTTTACTCTTATAAGCTAGGGCAACTATGGCACCATTACCGCTGATTATGACTATGAAGTTTTTATTCAGGGAGCAAATATTACCTATACCATCAGCGATATTACAGAACCAACCAGCTTTGGGAGGGGCCATGGCTCTAAGGTTTATTGTGTGAACACAATTTCTTCCTACAAACTGAATGGCAAAACGGTAAATGCAATAAATGATTTTGATAGGATATATTTGAGAAAGTAATTGCTCATAAATAGACGGTTGTGCACAAGAAAAGGACTACTCTACTACACAGACAAAACTGGTAGGCAACTTTTTTACAAGTGAACAACATACAAACTATATTACGGCAGGGCAATGAGTAAGCTGATCCTCAATGCCTGAGATTCCGTATTTTATATTTTACTCACAAATCAAAATTATTTTCAAAGGCGATCGCGAATGCTTAGGCATTTCCACACCGCACATTTTTATTTAATTTTCCCGAAACACAGCAAGCACATCTGTAAACTACACGACCTTCGATTCTAATTTTCGGCAATTTATCTATATAGCTGCCGTTTCATAGTTTTTTGTATTTTTGTTCAGAATTTAAGAAGTCATCGCAACAGACAAACTAAATACCGACAAAATGAACCGCCATTTCAAAAGCAAGGCTGTTTTTGAAACGCAGGATATTGTTGCCTTTTACGAGCAAACAGAAAAGGGCATCAAACAGACAACGATAAATTGGCGCGTTCATACGTTAGTGCAATCAGGTGTATTGCAACGCATTGGCAGAGGAAAATTTGCATTGGGTGAAGGCAAAAACTACCTTCCCGAAATTTCATCGGCAACAAAAAATATCTTCAAAAAACTAAAGGCTGAATTTCCTTATGCTAATTTATGCGTTTGGAACACTTCTTTTTTAAACGAATTTATGCAACATCAACCCAACCGTTTTTTTCTGCTGGTGGAAATAGATAAGGAAACAACTAATTCGGTTTTTTACTTTTTAAGAGAAATAAAAAAATCGGTCTTCATTGAGCCGACATCTGACATTTTAGAAAAATACATATTAAAAGAAAAAGAAGTATTTATTGTAAAACCGCTTATAACAGAAGCGCCAACACAAAGCAATAACGGAACAGAAACCACAACCATTGAAAAAATGCTGGTGGACATTTTAAGTGATGATGTAATTTTCTCGGCTCAACAAGGTACAGAAATGCGAACTATTTTTAAAAATGCTTTCGAAAAATATACTATTAATCAAAGTAGAATGCTTCGCTATGCCGACAGACGAAGAAAGAAAGAAGAATTAATCAAATTTGCAAAAACAATTTCAAATTTATGGCAGTATTAAAAAATAATCTTCAAATAATTCCAATAGACTTGCTTATTTCTTATTTAGAGCAAGTGCCAAAAGATTTGCAAACCGCTTTTGATTCTTTGCAGGAAGCTGAAATTTCTACAGATACTTTTAGTTTTTACACTTCGGTTGCCTCTGTATTCAGTAGTAAGATTGAAGGCGAAGACATTGAATTGGACAGCTACATTAAGCACAAAGCAATGGGAATTGAGTTTAAACCTGATTATACAAAAAAAACAGACGACCTCTATAACGCTTACACCTTTGCTAAACAAAACGAACTATCACAACAAAACATAAGTAAAGCACACGCATTGTTGGCGATAAATTTTGTAGAAGAACACAAGTTAGGAAAATTTCGTTCGCACAATATGTTTGTAGCTACGCCTGACGGAAAGATTGATTATGTAGCCGCTTCGCCTTATGAAGTAGAAATTGAAATGCAGAAATTCTATAACGATATTGCTGTGTTGCATAAAGAAGATTTAAGCATTGAAGAGGTTTTTTACTATGCTTCGTTTATTCATTTGGTATTTGTAAAAATCCATCCTTGGAATGACGGAAATGGCAGAACGGGACGGTTGCTTGAAAAATGGTTTTTAGCTCAGAAATTAGGCAAAAAAGCTTGGTTTTTACAGAGTGAAAAAATGTATTATAACCATCATAACACATATTACAAAAGCATTCGCTTGTTAGGCTTAGAATATCCCGAATTAGACTATAAAAATGCAATGCCTTTTCTGTTGATGTTGCCGAATTGTTTAAAACAATAAACTGAAAAAATAAGAATGGCAGACATTTCTCAAATATTAAACACACTAAACACTTCGTCAAGTGTTGAATTGTTGCGATTACGCAATAGAGAAATGATTATTGAATTTCTTGTACAGACATTTATCAATAAACAAGTTGCAATTTCTTCAGAAAATATCCATACTCAATTAGCCGACTTTTTGGAAGAACACGGAGTGGAGAATGACGAGGACAGCGAAATCAGTGCGTTTGACACTTACGAAACAAAGGCAAAAAAGTACATTTCAAATTGGACAAATAAAGGTTTCTTAACCAATTTTCCTGACGAGCAAGGCGAAGTTTTTTATGAACTTTCTGCACATTCAAGCAAAACCATTGATTGGTTGGCAAGTTTGAAAAAGGAAGAATTTGTTGGCACGGAATCCAAATTCAACAACATTTTAAATCAGTTGAAAGAATTGGTTGAGTTTACCAACGAAGATACCGAAAAACGTATTCAATTGTTGGAAGAAAAGAAATTGGAAATAGAACAACAAATTCAAAGAATAAAAGTCGGAGAAGATGTAAAAGTATTTGAAGAGTTTGAAATCGTTCCGCGTTTCAATCAACTTAATCAATCAGCCAAAGACTTGTTATCCGACTTCAAAGAAGTTGAGGATAATTTCAAAGAAATCACAAAAGGTATTTATCAAAAACACGCAGACGGAAGTTTGACTAAAAGCGATATTTTGGCTTTTACTTTCGATGCCCTTGATGAACTGAAAGACAGCCAACAAGGAAAAAGTTTTTACGCTTTTTGGTCGTTTATTCTCAATCCTGATTTGCAAAATAAATGGGAAAGTCTGACTAAAGAATTGTATCTGACTTTGGAAGAAAAATCAATTCCTGTAAATGATCCTTTTCTAAAAGGAATGAAAAATCACTTATACAATTCGGGAAGAAAAGTCTATAAAGCGAATGATAAAATGGCTGAAAAACTAAGCCGTATCATTCGTGAAAATGAAAGCTCAAAATCGGAAGCAACCAAAAAATTAATTCAGGAAATCAAGAAACAACTTGTAGAAATCAGCAAGACAAAAAAGACACCCGAAATTTCGTTTGAGTTGGAAACAGAAATAGAAATCAACATTCCGTTTGAACGTAAATTGACAACCGAACAAACCGAAGAAGTCACTTACACCAATAAACCAACGATTGCAGATGAAGACATCACTTCGTCAAATCATTTAGGAAAGTTATTTTCGCAAACCATCATTGACAAAGAATTATTACGAAAAAGAATCAAAGACATTCTGAAAGAAAAATCGCAGACAACACTTTTAGATGTGGTCGAAAATTATGGCGGACTGGAAAAAGGTTTGCCCGAATTGTTCGGATATATTGGTATTGCAAAAGAATTTAAACACGTTATCAGTCCCGAAAAAACGCAGAACATCATCTTCGATATTGAAAACGGAAAACAAATAAAAATCCCTGAAATTATTTTGAGCAAATGAGCAGTTTAGAACAACATATAACCCCATACAGCAAAGCGATAGTGAAGTTGCTTAAATCGACTGTTGAACGCACTTCAAATGTGTGGGAAGATGTAATCAATTATCAAAATGAAATACAAGAATACATCAGCCAAATTGGTTTGGAACTCATTGTGAAGAAAGATGATGGATTTGCTTTTGTAAAACAATTGGAAGATAGCGAAGGCAAAACGCTTGGCTTGGTAACAAGACGACAAATTGGTTTTGAAACATCAATAGTTCTTGTTGTGCTACGACAAAGTTTGGAAGATTTTGACAGCAATCCGACACAATTAGCAACCGAAAAATTCATTACCGATTCGGAAATCAAAGAGGAATTAGAACTCTTTCTACAAGAGGGTTATAACAAGTTGAAATTTCAAAAAGATTTAGAAAAATATATTCGTAATGCTGTTGATTTAGGCTTTTTAAAAGACTTCGGTAAAAAAGATAACGAAACGAAATACCAAATACATCGCATTATCAAAGAAAAAATAACATTAGATATATTACAGGATTTTCAAACAAAACTGAAAGAGTATGTTGAGTCTGTTTAGCACAAGTTCCGACAAAGCGGGTTTCAGACTTCAATATATGGAAGTTTACAACTGGGGAACATTTACCGACAAAGTTTTTAGAATCAATCCGAAAGGAAATAATTCGCTTTTGACTGGTGCAAACGCATCAGGAAAAAGTACCTACATTGATGCTTTGCTTACCTTGATTGTTCCTGCAAAGAAAGACCGTTTTTACAATCAATCTTCGGGCGTTGATAAAAAAGGTGACCGAACAGAAGAAACTTATGTATTAGGACATTACGGAAACATTCAGGAAGAAGGAAAAACGTCATCTTCTACACAGAAACTGCGTGATACAAATACATATTCTGTCATTCTTGCTCATTTTGAAAACACCGACCAAAAGCAAATTACATTGTTTCAGGTTCGTTGGTTTTCCAACAATGAATTACGAAGACAATTCGGAATTGCTCACGTTCCGCTTGAAGTAGAAAAAGGCTTCAATGATTTTGATGCCAAAGGTTTGTGGAAAAGAAGGTTGGATAAAATTTATAATGCCAATGCGACGAAAAAGAAGATTGAATTTATTGATGGTCCGACAGCTTATGCCGAAAGAATGTCCAATTTATTTGGGATGCGTTCTGTAAAAGCATTGAGTTTATTCAATCAGGTTGTTGGTGTGAAAGTATTGGAAGATTTGGACGAGTTCATCAGAACCAATATGTTGGAAGAACAAGATGCTGAAACGGAATTTATCCAACTGAAAGAAAGCTTTTTGACCTTGATGGACGCTAAAACCAACATTGAAAAAGCCAAAGAACAAATCAAACAATTGACACCCATCAATGAAATTGCCATAAAACTAACTAATATCAAAGCAGATTTATTTCAATTAGAAAAATCAAAGGAAACGGCTGTTTATTGGTTTGCAAAGAAAGGTGTTGAATTGGGCGAAAAAGAATTGGAAAAATGTACAGAGGAATTGCAAGGTTTGAATGATGAATTAACTGATTTACGACGTAAAGAGGAAGCATTAAAACAAGACGAAAGGGGCATTTCCATTTCCATTGAAAAAGATGAAGTCGGAAGTAAAATCAAAGATTTAGAAAAGGAAATTAAAAATCTTCAAACCCAAAAAGATAACAGAAGTAGAAAACTTGATGAGTACAATAGAATCGCTCAAAGTATTGAATTGACGACCAATCCAAGTGAAGAAACGTTTAATGCAAACCGAGAAAAAGCAAAAGAATTTAAGCAAAATACGCAACTCAAAATCGAAGAAGAAAATGAAACTCTTCGTGCGTTGAAAAACAAAGCAGACGATTTTGAAACTTCAACAAATGATTTAGTAAAAACCATAAAAACGCTTCAAGAAAATAAAAATAACATTGCCGGTCGTGAAGCCGGAATACGAGATGAAATTATTGCACACATTGGAGCAAACAGAGAAGAAATTCCGTTTATTGGCGAACTCATTAAAGTAAAAGAAGATGAAATGAATTGGGAATCTTCTATTGAAAAAGTGTTGCATAATTTTGCTTTGCGTTTGATTGTTCCCCAAAAATATTATTCGCAAGTAAATCAATATGTGAACAGCCACAATTTGAGAGGAAGAGTCCGTTACGACAAATACGAAGAACAAGATTATCTCAAAAAATTTCAAAGTAAAAATGTAGGAGAAAAATCCTTAGCCAATAAAATTGACATAAAACCAAAAACAGTTTATGGGGATTGGATTGAAAACTATTTGGAAGCACAATTTAATTTTACTTGTGTCGATAATCTTTCCGAATTTGAACTACATTCTGAAATGGTTATCACTCAAAACGGATTGATAAAATTCAAAAGAGGAAAGCACGAAAAAGACGACCGACCGCACATTTCAAGAAAAGAAAACTATGTTTTAGGTTGGGATAACAAAGAAAAAATTGCGGGTTTAAAGAAAGAATTAATCAATCTACAAACTCAACAAACAGAAAATAAAAAGGCGATTACAAGTAAAAAAGCTGAAATAAACAACTTAGGAACGTTCAGAGACGAATGTCAAAATTTGTTTTCAAAATTTGATAAATACGATGATATAAACTGGCAATATTATGCCAACGAAATACAGGAAAAGACAGAACAAAAAGATAAATTAGAAAAGACCAACAATCGTGTAAAACAGCTACAAGAAGATTTAAGAAAAGTTCAGGCTGATTTAAAACAACTTTCTGATGTTCAAATTTTCGATAAAGGACAAGAAATATTTAATAAGAAAAATGGAATTGGAAATATTGAGCAATCAATAAGAAATAACATATCCATTTTTGAGCCTTTTGGCGATGTTGATGTTTCAGCATTTGAAGAAAATAACTCTGACTTGTTGAATTTGGAATATGCAACTTTTGAAGCAAGTCGTGATAAATTTCAAAAAGAAAATTCAAGACAAACAAGAGAACTGGAAGAACAAAAAGGAAGAAAAGAAAGTGAAGTAAGAATTAAAATAAACGCTTTTAAACAGCCGACAGAAGTCATTACCAATAAATTCAAAGATTGGCGTTCTGATGTTAATTCGCTTCCCGATTCTACGAATTTGGATTTAATTAGCGAATATCAGATATTTTTGGAAAGATTAGAAAAAGACAATCTTCCAAAATTTGAAAAGAAATTCAATGATTATCTGCAAGAAACCATTACCAATAAGGTTGGCGATTTCAGAATGTTTTTTGAAAACTGGTCGGATTCAATCAAAGAGAATATCAGGCATTTAAACGATTCTTTGAAAGAGATAGATTTTAAAAATAATCCAAAAACTTACATTCAACTTGTAGCACCGAATAAAATAAGCGATGAGGTAAAAGAGTTTAGAAATTTGCTGAACGCTGCAATTCCAAATATCAGAGAAGTTGATGCTTCTATTGACGGACGAAAAAATCATTTTTACAATCACATTGAACCTTTGATTACCAAATTGGATAAAGAGGATTGGCGTAAAAAAGTTATGGATGTTCGTACTTGGTTTAGCTACAAAGCCGAAGAATTTTACAAAGAAACCAATCAGAAGTTCAAAACTTATGAAGCAATGGGACAACTTTCAGGTGGCGAGAAAGCCCAATTGACTTACACGATTTTAGGTTCTGCCATTGCGTATCAATTCGGTTTGACCAAAGAAGGTTTACAAAGCAATTCGTTTCGTTTTATCGCTATTGACGAAGCATTTAAAGCACAAGACGAAGACAAAGCACGTTATTTGATTACGCTTTGTAAACAACTTCATTTGCAATTATTGGTTGTTACACCAAGCGACAACATTCACATTGTAGAAAACGACATTTCATTTGTTCACTTTGTAGAACGTAAAGAAGAAAGACATTCTTGGCTGTATGATATGCCGATTGAACAATTCAAAAAGGAAAAAGAAAATTACCTGAACCAATGATTACGCCAAAAGAAATAAAGGACAAAACCGAGAGAAAGTACATTTCTTTTCTTCAGTCATTGGTTGAAAATATTCCGTTTTCAAGAATAGATATTCGTGGCGATAAATCATACACCAAATCTTCGTTACCAGAATTTGAAAAAGAAATTCAACAAATCATCAGTCAATCAAAAGAGAAAAAAGGTTTTGGTTACACCTTAGAATTTCAAAAAGTAAAAACAAAACATTTAGGAACGCAAGATTTGCCTATTGCCATTTACTTTGATGACCAAAAGGATTTTTTGAAATTTTTAGGCAAAGAAAAAGAGGTTGAATTATTCAAAGCAAGCGTTGAGAAAATCATTAGTGAATTCCCTGAACTAAAAGAATGGATAATCAAAAATCCGAAAAAGATTATTGACAATACAAATGAATGGGAAAGTATTTTGAAAGTCTGTCATTACTTCAAACAAAATCCAAGACCCAATTTGTACATAAGAGAATTACCAATAAAAGTTCACACAAAATTTATTGAAAGTAATAAAAGTGTGATTCAGGAATTGCTTGATATTCTTTTTCTGGAAAATATAAATATCACAGAAAAATCATTTGAGAAACGATTTAATCTAAAATTTGCTGAACCGCAAATTCGCTTTAAAGTTCTTGACAAATCAATAGCCGAAAAATTCTTTTCGGGAATTGACGATATTGCAATTCCTGTTAGTCAATTTGAAAAATTGAATTTTCCAATCAAAAAAGTATTGGTTGTAGAAAACAAAACAACACTTTACACGACTTTGACACTTCCAAAAATGAATGACACGATTGCAATTTTTGGTAGCGGTTATAGTGTTTACAATCTTAAAAACGTTCGTTGGTTTGACAATCTTGAATTGCTTTATTGGGGCGACATAGACGTGCAAGGTTTTGAAATCTTATCGCAATTCCGAACATACTTTCCGCAGACAAAAAGCATTTTAATGGACAAACAACCCTTTGACCAATTTTTTGAAAACGACAAA
>JAFDXH010000048.1 GCA_018268075.1 Bacteroidota bacterium
AATACCCATACTTAAATGTTACGGCATGGTTCTTTTGCCATGTCGGTATCGGGAAGCCGCTGTCTATAAATTTTTGAATGCCTTGCCTGAATTCCGGAATCTCCATAAACGCTTCATAATATTCTCTTTGTCTTTCTCCTTCATAAATCTCTTCATAATATCCTTCCTGGTTTTTCCAGGCTTCATACATGCGTTGCTCACCCGGTTCAATATTAGAGGGATGAGAAAAAATGCCGATGCTTGTCCATTTTTGAACCATGCCGCTTTCTTTATCGCATATTGCAAATGCTACTCCCTGCAACTCGGCGCCAAGCTGTTGCACCTGTTCAAACATAATATCTGCCGTCTCAGCTAATTCGGTACTGCTGTGCATCGCCATCGTTCTTGCCCTTACTCTTTCCAATGCCAATTGAATTTGTGCTTCTCTTGTCTGTGCTTCTGCTTTTCTCAAATCGAGAAAACGGGTGTAGGTCTGCTGAAATACTTGCGCAAACCGTTCAAGCAGAGATATCGTTTCTACAGGTGGCAGTTCGGAAGTAGTTAATAGAATAAACCCTTCTTTGAAATAAGCCACACTTTGCACCCTGCGATTCTGCAATATTTTTTCTTTTACAGGCATTTTCAATTCATCCTTCAAAAAACGAATCCATTGTTTCAATTCATTTCCTGAAAGATCAACAACCATCGAAGTTTTTTTTGTTTTCCAACCATTGTACAATTTTGCAACTGTGGTAGGTTCATCAAGCCTTGCATTGAAACTGTGGTTGATTTGATGGCCGCCCTGTTCTGTTGCCCATGTTTCTACCATTTTTTTATCCTCGTTAATAATGCCAATGTTTAACCGCTCAGGATTGTTTCCTAATTCATTCATTTGTTGAAAAAGAATAGCAGTAGTTTCCGAAAGCTCGTTGCTATGCTGCATGGCCATCGTTCTTGCCCTTACTCTTTCCAGAGCCAATTGAATTTGAGCTTCTCTTGCCTGTGATTCAGCATTTTCTAAATCGAGGAAACGGGTATAGGTCTGCTGAAATACTTTACCAAAGCGCATCAATATATTATTTTCTTCATCGGTATAAGGAATGGCAGAAAAATTTTCTATGTATAACCCAACACTATCCAACAATACGGTGGAAACCGCAAGCCCCTTGCATTTCATATAAAACTCTTTTGCTTTTTCGGGTACCTTAAATATTTTAAATAGTGCTTTATAGAATTTATTTTTTTCTTTAAAATCCAAAAGATCAGTGTGAAAAGTTGTCCCTTTGGCTTTGGCATTCTGGAAACTGTTCCATGTAGGTGTATCAAAATAAGGAAGGGTAGCAAAGAATGGTTCAAGATTCGGATCGGCCAGCCAGATGTGCATATCATCATGAGCTTTGTAATCAATATAAAAACCGGCATGTTCTGCTTTGATGTTGAGGTGAACAAATTGTTGCAGCACCAGCCGTATCACTTCTTTCAGTTCATCACTTTTATGCATGGCCATGCTGCGGCTGCGTACTCTTTCCAAAGCTGCTTCTATCTGTGCTTCTCTTGCCTGCGCTTCTGCTTTTTGAAGATCAAGAAAACGAGTGTAGGACTGTTCAAACACTTTTGCGAAGCGTTTAAAAACATCGTACGATTCGGGAACGGGTTCATAAGTGATGAACAGGATATAACCATATTTGAAATAGGCTACATGGTCTATCTGTGAAGAAGGAAAAGGAATACCGGCTGCTTTCATTTCAAGCAACTGATCGCCCACTCCGGGCAGCGTGCATAGATATTCATAATGAGTAGGGCATTCATCTTTACCGATTTCATTTATAAAAAGTGTTTCACCTCTTTGTGCTGCTTGCTGATATTTTAGAAAAATACGTTCTTTCGGTGTTCTGTATTTGGGAAATGTTATTTCGCCATTGCTTCCCCATTCCCATGAACCTTCGGGTGAATCATCACTTATATTGAACGCACAAAACCAGGTGGAAACGCCCAATGCCTGCACTTGTTTTACCAGTTCACGAGAAAGATCGGCCAGCTCTTCACTTTTATGCATGGCAAGAGAACGGCTGCGCACTCTTTCCAATGCTGCTTCTATTTGAGCCTCACGAACCTGCGCTTCTGCTTTTTGCAGATCAAGAAAACGAGTGTATGATTGTTCAAATACATTTCCAAATCGTTTTAGAATTTCATTATCGGCTGCTGAAAAATTTATACCGGAATGATTGATAATAAAAATACTGGTATGCTTGGAAACAAAACAGGAACGAGTATATCCACCGGGGCTTTCTAGCGTTTCTTTTTTCTCTTTGGCATTCAGTTTTGACCAGGGTTCATACTTAAATAAAAATTTGAAAAATTCTTTTTTATCCTGTTGCGAAAATTCTTCTGTAAAAAATCCGGCGCCTTTTTTTATTCCATTGATAAGATTGGTAAGAAAAGGTTTTTTGTATGGCGGAAGCTCTAACTCTTCCGAAGTATCGGCAGTGCCTCCTGCTCCCCAGCAGCGAAGCGTAGTTTTTACATCACTATTGATAGCGATAAATGAACCTCCGTAAATGGCTATTCGCAAATGAAGCAACTCAGAGTGTACAGTATGGATTACCTGCTGCAATTCCGAAGTGTGGTGCATGGCCAGGCTCTTTGCCCGCACTCTTTCCAATGCTAATTGTATCTCTGCTTCTCTTGCCTGTGCTTCGGCTCTTTGCAGATCAAGAAAACGAGTATAGGTTTGTTGAAATACCTGCCCAAATCGTTTGAACAGGTCGTGGTATTCAGGGTGTGGTTTCAGGGTTACAAATAAAACATATCCATTGGTAAAAAAAACTACATTATGTACCTGCCGCTCTGGTGTTTTAATGCCTGATTTTTCTGCGGTTGCAAATGATTTTTCTAATAAAGGGAATGAACGTAAATATTTATAATGAGCTACTATCCTGCTACCGGTAAGGTCGTCTTGAATGAATTGCTCATGGCGCTTCCAGGCTTTATAAAAACTTTTATGCTGCGAATATTCATTTAGAGGCATGATGAAAGGCGGATTGATTACTCCGCTTGGGTTACTCATCCAGGAAACCAGCGTTTTATTTTGTTCATCCCAAATATTAAAACCATTGGTATAGGTTTCTATTCCCAATAGTTTTACCTGCTGAAATAATAGAGCAGCAGCATCGGCCAGGTCATCGCTTTTATGCATGGCCATTGTTTTGGCTCTTACTCTTTCCAGTGCCAATTGTATCTCTGCTTCTTTTGCCTGCGCTTCGGCTTTTTGTAAATCAAGAAAGCGGGTATATGTTTGATTAAACACAACCGTAAACTTGCTGATGATTTCCTGATGTTCTTCAGACAAAGGTTCTAAGCTGCCGGTAAGTATGCAACCAAAGCTGTCGGATGAGCCGGATAGATAAGTCTTCTTTACCGAAGCCATATCTTTTTTAACGGCATTGGGCAGATTGATCAATTCTGTTTTGCTGAATCCAAATTTATCCCAATCTCTTTTCTCTTTTCCCTCAAAAACATATTGCCATTTTTTTGTCCTTTTTTTCCAATAGTGAATATATAGCTGATGTGAAGAGTAATCGTTGTTTTGAACTAAGAAGCCATTTTCATTCAGCAATCCTTCTTTGCCCGACATCCACCAGGTCATGTCATGTGTTTTTGAATTTACAATCATGATAAAACACCGGTCTAATTTTGCATCCAGCTTAGTGAGTTCGCTATACAAATAAAAGATCACTCTACCGAGTTCTGAAGAATCCTTCATGGACAGCGTAACCGCTCTCACTCTTTCTAATGCGGCTTCTATCTGTGCTTCTCTTGCCTGTGCTTCAGCCTTTTCTATATCCAAAAATCTTTTATAAGCCAGTTCAAAAACTTTTAAAAAACGTTTAAATAAATTAATTTCATTTTCTTTTAAAGCCTCATAAGTAGAGATGCCCAACGCTACTGCCCCCAAAGAGTACCAATAATAATTAAGTGAATTTGCTTTTTCCAAAAACTTATCAGCAAACTGATTGGTAGTCTTTTGATATTTGTACCATTCCTTTACATCTTTTTCATTTAGCCTACGGGTAAACAATTTTCCAGAGCCTTTCAGCATGCGATTTGCAAATAGTTTTTGCATGTGATGGGACTGGTAGCTGACTTCTGTAATAAGGGCTTTATTATGCTTGGCATAAAACTCATAATTGAGATAGGTTCCTTTGTTTTTATAAATGATAGCAGTTTGCACATTGCGTATCTCCTTTGCACCCAAGGCGGTCAATTGTTCAGAAATAATTTTGCAAACGGCCAGCATATCTGCCTGTTCACTCATTCCCATTGCAACTGTTCTTACTCTTTCCAGCGCCGCTTCTATTTCCAGTTCACGATTTTTTTCTACCAATTCTGATGTTCTTTCTGCAACGATATTTTCCAGTGCAATGGTTTTTTGTTTCCATTCATTGATACCGAAGGTATCTTTCTCACTTTCTAAAAGTTCAGGTGCAGAGCCGTGCCAGTGAATCACCTTCCAGTGATTGTTGATATAATTAAGTACAACAGAAAAGCGAAAACATTTTCGGATATGCTCGCCGCCTGCTACAACTGATAAGTACAACTCATCAGAAAATACTGCATTGTTTTCATCATCAGAAATGAAGCGATGTAAAGGTTTCACCTTCCATTGGATGTCAATGCCTTTGCTTTGCTTTTTCTGATAATTGAGTAATTTTTTGAATTCTGCTAAACCGGATACTTTTTCGTCAACAGCAGTACCAAATCCATAAACATTTTCATCTACAAACTTAGCCATAGGTTGAGATAACTTGTTTCCTGTGCCTGCATCAAAAAACTGTTTGTGAATGCGGGTTAGTTCAGCTTTTTTGTTTTTGTTCATTTTTGGTTGATTGTGAATTTTTTG
>JAFDXH010000049.1 GCA_018268075.1 Bacteroidota bacterium
ATGCTGCTCCCTCTCCACCAATTTCAGGCATAGAAGAACAATTGCTGGTAATAACAGGCAGCCCGGTGCTCTGTGCCTCAAGAATTGGCATCCCAAAACCTTCTTTTAATGAGATATAAATGAGTATGTCAGCTTCAAGATATTTTGCATGAAGTTCTTCAAGTGTCAGATTTCTATAGTTTTCAAACTCTATTTGGCATTCTTCTAAATGAGACAGAGTGGGTTCATCAATATGGCCAATAATTGCGAACCTGCAATTTATACCACGTAACGATTCTATAGTTGATAGAAGATTTTTATTGAAAGATGTGCCTACTTGAAGAATAAGTGGTTTTTCGAGATTAAAGCTTCTTTGGTATGGCTTGTATATTGGGTCAATAAAATCGTATATAACTTCGATCTTGTGATGTCCTCTGTTTATATATTTGAGTACCTCATTTTTAGTTGCTTCTGAAATGACTGTCACTTTGTGAGCAAAAAAAATCGGTAAACTGATCCAAAACCATTTATATATGCTTTTTCTCAGGCCCGAATGCCTTTCCATGAAATTGAGATCATGAATTGTGAGAATACGTTTGCTTCTCCAAGCACCAAGTAATACATAATGAACATCTCCGGTAATATGGACTATTTTATTGGAGTATCTCAGCACAAAGAAGAGATTTTTGAGGCGATTTAAAATGCCTTTACTGTGCCTCGGTAGTACAATTTTGGTAACTGGGAAGTTGACTACTTTTAGTTCATTGTGTAATGTGTTAAAAATGTATTCGATGCTAAATGAATCAGGGAAAGGTTTTCGAAATATTAATTTGACTTCTTTCATAGTCTATTTCTGAATCACAATTTTTTTTCCTGCGATGAATCTTTGATTGCGTTTTAATAACCTCTTTTTGGAAAGAATTTTCACTAAAAAATAAAGTGTTAAGTAAAGTATTATTGATTGGGGCCAGCCTCTTAAAATATAAGTATATAAGTTTATTACACTTTCTGAAGGTGTTGATAATGATAAAAACATGAAAATTGAGGTAATGGGTAAAAGACCAGCTAAACTAATTATTGTTGAGCCAGATTTATTTTTATAATTATAAATAGTAAGGACAAAAAGGTCAAGTAAAAAGAATACAGGAACTACTCCAATGCCAAGAATCAAAAGATACCACCACCCAAAAGACGTCATTCCTGTGCCGGCAAATTGTCCAGTTCTGAACCCTCCTAAAACAGAGGCGTCAGCGCCAGCTCGATAATACAAATAGTCTCCAAATGAAACAGAAGCGACTGATTTTTTGTCAACAAATACAG
Organism: Bacteroidota bacterium; assembly: GCA_018268075.1. GTDB lineage: Bacteria > Bacteroidota > Bacteroidia > Chitinophagales > Chitinophagaceae > Ginsengibacter. Next base: position 1,300 of record JAFDXH010000049.1, read on the forward strand.
GTATTTGATCAAGTAAAGGCTGAGGAAGAATAGCCCAAAATCGATCCATTGTGTATCTATACATTTGAGGATCAATTTTACCAATTCTATTTGCTAATTCTAAGCTTGCATCGTTGTATTTTAAATTGCAAAACCTTGCTAAGAAAATATTGTCAAAATATCGCTCATCCCAGTCATTCCTGTCTTTAGTTATTTGTGCTCTGTACCTATAAATTGCATTCTTATCTTTAAATGTTTCTATCGTTTGTGAAATCATTTCTCTTTTTGGTATGCTTCCTCTATTTGATCTTACCATTACCATTGCAGTACCAATATCTGAAAGCGGCCCTGTAATTATCCAGAAAGCAATAAAGAAGAAAAATATATGTTTATGTGATATTATTTTGTATGCAAATTTTCCAAGAAGCAATCCAAGAAAATACCCAATCCCCACAGTTGTAATTCCAGTCATAAAAAGCCCTCTGCTATTTCCCGCGACTCCTATTATGATTATAAATAAAGTAAAGACAACCAAGTTTAACGTAAGCGATTTCGATAGAAAGCTTTTCTTACCATATAGTTTTTTCAGCGGTATGAAATAAGGTGCATATGCAAAAGGCATCAACCCTTCTAGAATTTTGTTACCAATGCCTTCAGAAATGTTCTCATATGATTGTTTTGAATAGAAATATACAACAAACATTGCTATCAGTCCAATAATGCCCATAGCCCAGATTTCTTTGTCAAGAGGAGTAGTATAAATCTTTGTTTGAGCTAATGTATTCTGAATTTTCTTTTTACAGTTTGTATTAAGCCATTTGAAATGACGGGTATACAAATAGTGACTAAATATGAGAATGATTAGCGCTAAAATTGAATGCGTGAATACCTCATAAGGTAAGCTAAGGTTATAAGTCAGTGGCTTTCCTTCAAGAAGTGTAAACACAATTGGAAGAAAGTACTGAGTCAAAGAAAACCCGATAATTAAAAAGGCTGATAAAGTGAACCGAAATAAAATTACAGGGCGAAATAGGTAGTTTATTGTTATGAACCAGGAAAGCAACACGATAGATACTGCAAATAACATCTCTAAGGAAGGGAAGAAAATACACTGTAGTATTCCAGACAGAACAATAGTAATACAGGACCATTTTTTAAAAATCGCTAAGAACTTTCCCTTTTTTTTGTTATGAGTTAAGGAAAAATTCTGGCCGACTGTTGATATTACATAATTAGAAGAATATCCTTCCATGAAGCTCTTAACTTTTAATTATTCTGAGGTACGAAATTGTTGAGGAACGGAATTTTTTCCGCAAACGCTCTTATTTTTTGTGTGGCCAATTCAGACATGTTGTTCCAATAGCGTTTACAATTCCAGGCTAATAGTATCACGCTTAAAGAAAGAATTAACCATTTTAAATTAGAAAACAATAACATTGCTATTGTACTTGCTGCTGCTATATAGACGGAGAATAATGCAATATGTGAAGTTTGTTTTGGCCAGACCAGATTGTTATTCTGAAGCCACCTTGTAGCAAAAATGTTATACGCAATAGCCGCTGAAATTTCTGCCAGAAGCAAAGATATTCCTGTGCCAAGTAGTCCTATAAAAGGAGTTAAACCTACTATGCCCCCACTTATAACTATCGATGTAATTAATGAAACTGTTATTTGTTTTGATAATAAATTATTCCCCAAACTTATAGAAAAGGCTGGTTGCGCAAATGCGTATATCAGGATACTTATTGATAACACGGCAAAAAGAGGCGCATTAAAGGGAATTTGATTTTTTGTCCATATGAGGAAGAGCGGTTCAGCTATAGCTTGCAGAATAACAACAAACGGGCTCAGGAAAACTACAAGAACTATCCATACCGTATCGAATGCGATTTCGGTTTTTTGTTGGTTCTTCTCTTTTATAAATCTCATTAATTCAGGTAAAACGGGTTGTGTTATTGTGAGTAGCCCTTGTTGTACCACATTAGCAGCTGTTCGTATTGTTGAAAAAATAGTTAGGTTTATAACTCCAACCAATGGAGAAAGAATCAAACGAACACCTTGTTGCCGAAAATTATCTAAAAAAAAATTAGCCGATAAAAGCAATGATGTTTTGTAGTTTTTAAGACCAAGTTTAAGCGAATAAGATCTATCAAAAATTCCTTCTTTTTTAAGAAGGCGAATGATATCCATGTATTGGGGGATTGTTATTAATAATAAACTCACGGTACTAACAAATCCAGCAACTAATAGATTTCCGCCTAACACTACTGCAATGACCGGTGTTAGTGAAGTTATAAGGCCAATTAAAACATTCCACCAACCCATTCTTGGATAATAACCATAAACCGCCAATGCCCTAAAAAAAAGACCTGTTGTATTTGAAAAAAAAATCCAGCCAATCCATTGTAGAACTAATATCCATCCCGCTTGCCAAAGCAAGGCAGATTCAATCATGTCTTTTTTCCCTAAAAAGAAATGCATCATGGGTGAAAAAGAAAGGAAACAGACAAGCAATAATTCAATTATGCCAAACACAAGTGTTATCAGAATACCAGACCATAAATAGGTATTAATTTTTTTACGATCTTCTTTGCCGGCTTTTAAAAACTCATATCCTAAAAATTCAACGTAGCCTTTATCAAGAGTTGTCAGAATGTTGGTAATAGCTTGTATGGCTATCCATATACCGTAAACTTTTACACTCCAGTAGGATAGATAGATGGGTACTAAAGCAATTTGTGTGATTAGAGTTATTAGTATTCTCATCCACGATGCTGCACTACCCGATATTATTCTTGAAGATGTCGACAATTCCTGAGAAAATTTTTTACTGAATTTTGAGACTATTATCTTATCCTACAATGTGCACCCAATGCGGATTATAATCTTTTCTGCACAACTCCATATCACTCTCCATCATTTCCTTAACCAAAGAATGCAAATCATGCAAAGGTTCCCATCCTAATTTTGCTTTTGCTTTTGTGGTGTCACCTATTAAAAGGTCTACTTCTGTAGGGCGGAAATATTCCGGGTCAACAGTGACTACTTCGGTTCCGATATTTATTTCATAGTCAGGGTTACTGCATGCAGCAACAAATCCTTTTTCATTAACCCCTTTTCCCCTGAATGCAATGGTAATCCCCATTTCTGCAAAAGCCATTGTTACAAAATCTCTAACTGTTGTGGTGATACCGGTGGCGATGACAAAATCCTCAGGTGTGTCTTGCTGCAAGATGCGCCACATGGCTTCTACATAATCCCGGGCATGTCCCCAGTCGCGGCGGG
>JAFDXH010000004.1 GCA_018268075.1 Bacteroidota bacterium
AATATCCATATCCAGCTGATGAACATCGGGATGAAAGAAACCATGGCGAGTTCAATGCGGCCATAGGTAATAAGCAACACTACAAACACAAGAATAGAAGTAAACCAGGCAATGCGGTTAAAATCTTCATTTACTATCTCTGTAAGTCTTGTGGTAAGGTATTGCCGGTCCAATACAGTTACGGAAGAACGATTATCAAATTTATCAATGATTGCCTGTTTATTTTCTGTTGATGTTTTCAATAAAGTAACAACAGAAGTCTGCCCCGGTTTTTCCGTGATATAGTCATCGAGAAAATTTTTTCGGATTTCAGCGAGGTCTGTATGATTAACAAGCTCATAGTTTTTATTCAATAGGCTATCGAAGTTATCAAATGCAGACTCCCTGAACTTTAATAGTGCTCCTTCCTTTCTGAGATTTGTGAGCAGCCTCTGCTTTTTCTCCTCAGTCCAATAGTCATTCCAATAGGCAATTCTTTTATTCTGCAAAGAATCAGATAAGAATAAAGAAGAAACGCCGGAATAATTCTTTATCTTATTCTCTTCCTTCAACTGCTCAATATCACTTATCAGTTTTTCGTTATTCTCCAGCGCCTCATTTAGCGTTTTTCCCTCTGTTACGAGGTAAACTGATTTCAAAGAATAGGCCGTTATTTTATTTAACTTTTCTTCCGCACTTTTCAACTGCGCATTCATGTAATTCATTCTCGTCATATCCGGCTCAAACTTTACCCGTTTAATAAAAAAGAAAAATACAATCGTCAAAATTGCTATTACTCCAATCAACCACTGATTATGTTCTGGCCGTAACGACGCGAATTTGTCAATCCAGGATTCATGCCTAATAGTTTGCTTCTTATTAAGAATAAAATGCGGTAAAAAAATCAATGAACAAAGCGAAGCGCCGATTAAACTAAACCCTGCAAACAAACCCAGGTCACGCAGCATTTCCGATTTTACAAATTCCAAACAAAAAAAACCTCCGATTGTAGTAAAGCTTCCGATAGTTAATGGGAATGCGAGATCTTTAATTACCTGTCTTATATCAGGTATATGCCGATAATGATTGAATACATGCAGCGAATAATTTACCGCAATACCCAAAATAACCGAGCCTGTGCCCAGTGCAATAACAGAAATCGAGCCCTTAATGAAATAAATGGCAGCCAGGGAAAACAAAGCACCATACAAAACAGGAATAAGTATAAATAAAGGCGCTCTTTTCTTTCTGAAGTAAAGACCTATAAAAAGAACAAGAAAGGCGATAGTAATGCCCTGTGTAAATAAAGTATCCTTTCTTAATTGCTGCGCATTACCTGCTGAAACTGCTGAAGCACCAAAATAGGTGACAGACGTATTGCTGTAAGGTGAACCCTGTAATTGATTGATTACACTATCGAGGCTATTGAAGAATAAAATATTTTTTCCTGTATTGCTAGCAGGGTAAACCGGTGTAATAAACAATAGAAGGTGTTTGTTATCCTTTGTAACGATATAGTTATTATACAACTCAAAATTGTCATCATATTGCAATTGCTGCAATTTCTTTAAAGCGATAAAAGAAATACCGGTCGGGTCTGTAGCAATTACACTTTTTAGCGCAATGCCGGTCGGAGAAGAAAGCAATTGTATATCCTGTTCCAGTGTTGACCTTAGATTCAATGGTGATATCAGCGTATCAATAGATTTAAAATCCTTTTCTGCAAGAAACACGGGCAAATGATCCTGTATTGTTTGAAACAGCCCTATGGTAACATTATCATCAACTTTATAATGAATACTCTTTACATAAGCAGAACATCTTTTCTCAATAGAAGCCGCCAAAGTATCTGCAAATGACACAAGGCTATCTGGCTGAATTACATTGGTATCTTTTAAAGAAACGGTAAGAACAAGTTTGTCTGCGAATTTCGAATTCTGAAAAACCTGGTTTAGCTTTTCCGTCTTTTTATCCCTGGGAATAATCGCTGATATGTCTTCTTCAAATTTTACTTTAACAGCAAAGAAGGCGAACAATAAAAGACTAATGAAAAACACAGCATACAGAACCACTTTGTTCCGCGCAAAATAATTATATATACCTGTGAAAATTGTTTCCATTATTTCAGGAAGCTATGTTTGCTTTTCTTTTAAAAAATTTCAACAAAATAAAAGTAAGTAACCCCAATACAATGCCTGCCAAAATAGCGAGGGTAATACTTCCTAAAATGTATTGAACAAAGTTAACACGGATCATTTCAAGACTAAGGCTTTTACTGAAAGCGACAACTGTATTTTTCCTTGTCCAGATACCACCCATTTTATAGCTCAGAAAAATCAGGATAGGGATCATCGGCGGCACACTAATGTTGGCAGCAATAACCACTAACGCTTTATTCAATCGCAGCACAATTGCCAATGCTATTGCCGCGAGCAATTGAAATCCCCATATTGGAATGATCCCCATAAAAATTCCAAACCCAACTGAAAAAGCCTTGATTGAATCAGCTTCATCGGGGTTGGAAAAATTTTCCCGTAGCGTTTCCTTAATGCTTTTCTTAAACAGGTTTCTGAAAAAATCTCTTGGCTTTATATACAGAAAAGCGATTAAAACAAGAATTGTGTTCAATATACTGATCCGGAAAAAATCTTTGAACGGCCGGAAATGAGTTACCCTTGTTTCCTTTGGAGCATAATAAACCGAAATCGGAATCCATTCCAGTTTTATTCCTTTCCAGACAGAACGAACCACTGCTTCTATTTCAAATTCGTATTTGTGAGTAAAGAATTTCATCCCTTTCATCAAGCTAACTGGGTATAAGCGAAAGCCTGTTTGAGTATCGGGGCATTTTATTCCTGTTTCTACCCAAAACCAAAAATTGGAAAAGCGGTTGCCAAAACTGTTTTTACCTGGCATGTTTTCTTCATTAAGGTTTCTTGCCCCCATAATAATGGCAGGTCCATCAGCTTCTAATTTTCTAATAAAAAGAATAAGGTCTTTAGCGAAATGCTGGCCATCCGAATCAAAAGTAATTGCGTATTCATATCCGGATTCAATTGCTCTTTTAAATCCTTGTCTCAAGGCCCATCCTTTTCCTTTATTTTTTGAATAGCTTATTTTTTCCACTGAAGGAAAAGAACCTAATAAGGATTCTGTAGTATCAGTTGAACCATCATTTATAATGATAATATTATCGGTGTAAGCAGAAACGTCAGTAATGACATGCCCGAGAG
>JAFDXH010000050.1 GCA_018268075.1 Bacteroidota bacterium
AAGCACACTAAGGCAGCTCTCACTAAGGTCACGAAGAGTGCAGAAAAGGTTGGAATTTTTACCGGGTCATTTTGTAGCACTTACTTTCCAATACAAATTGTTAAGTGAAAATGTAAAGCCCTATCAATAAAGGGTTTCAGAGGTTGCGTATTTATTTGGGCAACAACTGGGCAACAAAACCCACTAAAATAAGTGCAAGTACAGCACAAAGAAAAGAAAAAATGTTGTTTAGTGTAGAGTGTGTTTGTCCTTATCATAAGCAATAAGCGAAGATAAGAGTTCTACTTACCTGAGTTGCTTGGCAACCGTCTCAGGTTGCAAACCCATGTACTGGCAAAACTCATCAACAGTAACAACTTGGTGTTTAACTGGCATCTAAGTTATAATAGGATGTTTTGTAGTTTTTGCCATCAGTAGCAGTTGTTTCCGAAATGGAAATAACTGAATTTTCGGCTAACTCGTTGGTTTCAAAAATATTGGTTAAGTGCTTGCTAATGGCTGGCACTTTTACCCCAAATAATTCTGCCATTGCCTTTTGCGTAAGCCAAAAGGTTTCGTTGTTAAAAACTACTTCTATTTTCACATTACCCGTTGGGGTGGTGTAAAAAATTATGTCGTTATTGTGATTTTTTGCTGCCATAGTATTTAAAACTTAACTATTGTTTCTAATGGTTGATTGTTTGCATTAATGATAATCTCTTTCAAGTAGTTAGCATCCTTCTTTTTATCAGATGTGCTGTATGGTTTATCATAAAATTTTTGCAGAGAAATAAAATCATTTTGGGAGCTTAACAATTTACCATCTCTAAATAAATCATAGCTGACTTTTACTTTTAGTACACAAATATCCTTAGCAGGCTCTTTGTAAATTCTTAGGTTCTCTCTGAGTGTAATTTCAAACTTATACGTTTCAGCTTTTTTACCATTCCCTAATTCAATTGTAAGCATTGAGCCTAATGGCAAAATGTGTTTCAGCTTTACTTTATTGAAATAATTTTTGAATATTTTAAGGCAATCGTTTATTTCACTCTTAAACATTGGCGTATCGTAATCATCGTGGCTACCTGAATTTAAAAGGAATTTTCTGAATTTGTCTAATTGATGGAAGTATGTATGCTGTAACCCATTTACGAGAGAGAAATTTAAACAATATTCAATCATACCGCTTAAATCAAGATTTTTATAGTCTTCTGAAATTGTTTGCTTTTTTGAAAGCACCTTTTTGCAAAACTCTTCTTCTGCTTTTCTTAAATTATTGGCTGCTTCTGGTAAATTATTCGCTTTATAAAACTCTTCTGCCTTTTCATAATATGTTTTAGCAGTTTTTATTTGTGGTTTTGAATTGCCAAGCTCATCCTTTGTTTCATACATTTCAATGGACTTCCAATTATCTTGTTCCAAAATATCTATCTTATGTTTTGCCATTTGGTAAAACATTCTATCGTGGGTAAGAATGATAATTTGGTAGTTGTCTATGAAATCTGCTGATAACAATAATTCCAAAACCTTTTCCCTGTTTCGCATATCAAGGCTAATAAGCAAATCATCCAAAATGATAAACTTTAAACAGTCTGCTTGTCGCTTTTCGGTAAGAATGGCTAACCTGATGGATATGGCTAATGCTGATAATTTGGCTTCGTTTAAAAATGAATGCGGCTTGAATAAAACATCTTTTTCATTTTCGTATTCAGGTATGTTTATTCTTAAAATAAAGGGGATGTGTTCGTAGGATGTTTCCTTTCGGATAGAGCCAGCTTCTCTCTCTAATTCTAAATAAAAAGGAAATTCATAACCTAATTGTTTAAAGTGTATGGGTGCTTGAATGTTGATGTACTCAACCAGCTTCCTTAGACTGTCATTGAAAGACCCTACCAGCGTTTCAAATTCTTTCCATTCTGGACTATTCTTATAGGCTCTTATCTTTCTTGGATTAGCACTTCTTACACTATTAACAATTTCATGTCCCTGCTCTATTTGCTGCCAAATATCAAAAGCATTGCTGAATTCTTTTAATACACCATCTCTTGTGATTTGAACTTTGGGGAATTGCACATACTTAAAAATATCTTCAACAAATACCCGAAACAAATCTATGGGGTTGGAATGCCGGAATGCTGAAATACCCAGCAACATTCTGTAATTAATAAAGTCGGAAGCATAGTTGGTTGTTTTTGCTTCTACATTTTTATTAATAGCTACATCTGTTTTAGAAATACGATAGGTTTTCTCTGGTGTATCGGTTGTTTTAAGCTCAATAAAACTATTGTAATTGTCTGACCCAGCAGGGTCATCTTTGGAATGAATGTTTATTAAGTTGTCTTTTAATTTTATGGTTTTGCAGAAATACTTTTTTATTTCGTTGTCATCTTCTTTTAGGGATGCTTCAAACAATGTATAAAATGCCCAATAGATAGAAGATTTACCGCTACCATTTTCGCCATACAATAGCAGGTTGCTACTGTTCATAACAATAGGCTGCTCTTGCTGAAAGAACTTGAAATTATTTAGCTGTATGGATTTTATCTTGTTCTTCATAAGCTATTTACTGCGTTGCCAAATTTATTTTGGAAATAATGTTGGGGCTTTTAATATCTACAATATTTATGCGTTGCCTAACTGGATTATCAGGGGTTTGTAACCACAGGTAGAAATGCTTAATGGTTAATGGTAAATTATTAATTAGCATTTTGTCATTTTGCATTTTCAACAATTCTTCGTTTACAAATTTTAAAACATTAATATTAACATCCTTCATGTGGTTTTCAAAATACAACTCATACACCATCATATTGAGTACATCTTCTATGTGTGCAGCAATACGTTCATTGCTGGTATGGGGGAAGAGTTGCTCTGATTGTTTGTTGTCGTATAAATAAAGCAGGTAGTCAACAAGGTTAATAAAAACAAACTGTTGAGATGGGTTAACATTCTTTATTGGAAGTTCTTTTGCATCATCAGGATAAAAGTGTAAACTCTCCGATAAAAAATTTATAAAGTACCAGTTTATTACATTAGAATTTAAAATTGCCAAGAGATATTTATAGTCAAAATTTTCAGCAACTAGTATCTTCTTATTAGTGATATTTCTTTTTACGGTTGAATGAGAAGCATTTTGTAATAAGTTCCATTTAACACAATTGATTACAGTATGGCTATTATAATAATGCTTATTATCAAAAGCGAATCTCAACTTGTCCTTTACTACATTTATAAAGAATATTTTATCATTTTCAAATAGCTCTGTAAACATTGAATTGTAATGTTCAGTAGGCTGATAATTGAGCCAACCATATTGTTTGAAATAATACCGCTCTATATTTTTTCCTTCAGTAAAAGGTTTATATCCATCTGTATAATCATTATGAATGAAATAATCTTTACCAATATCTTTTGTTTTATGGTTAAGCCTTGCACCATAAGCTATTAAACAAATCTCGTAAAGCCTTATAGAATTATTCCAAACTTGCTTTTTTAAAGTTAATGCCTCTGTAATATCTTTTGTTTCAAAACGAAAATCTTTTAATTCTAAAAATGAGGTTTGATTTACATTGTATTCAGTAAAGGACTTGTCATTGAAGTCATCTTTTGATTTTGCAATTTTTATTTTAGTATTCCCTTTATTGGCGGTTTTAGAAACACTTAAAATTATAGTTTTAACAACAGCAGTATCAAAAACATAATATTCACTTGTATCCAATATCTCCGTTACCCAGTATTTATCAATTAGCATTTTTCTTGAAAGCGAACCATAGTTTTGATTTGTATATGGATATGGAATAATAAATACAAATCCCCCGTTTTCATTTAATAATGACATTGATTTTTCAATAAATGCAACATATAAATCAGTTCTACCTTTACAAGTCTCGTAATTGTCAAAAAGATGTTTCTTAGTTGTGCTTTCAAGGTTTTCAACATTTACATAAGGCGGATTGCCAATAACAATATCAAAACCATCCTTTACCCCAAACATCCACCAAGCATCAAACCAAGTGCAACTGGTATCTTCAAAAGGGCTAAATTCTAATAAGCGTTGGTACACATCTGCATCTTCTTTACTTACCCATTCTTTGGCTGTAGTCAATAGTTTTTTTTGCAGGCTGGTAAACTTTGTTTCCAATGCTGTCTTTTCTTCCATACTGGCATTAAAATAATCGTGGCGTACCTGGGCTAAGCCATCGGCTATTTCTTTTGTGCCACCCATATCTAAGTTTTTAATTTTGCCCAATGGTATCAAGGTATTGGCACATACAATTTTAAAACTTAGATTGGGCAATGGTTGTGGCTCTGTTTCATCTACTACAAGGCTCAACCAAAAACGCAGCCTTGCTATGTCCACTGCACCTGCATCAATATCCACCCCGTAAATGCTTTCTTCTATAATGTGTTTTTTTATTTGAGCATCGGTAGTGCCTTTTTTAAATCCTTTGAGTTCTTGTAAATAAATTTGAGCATTAAATATTTCCTGCAACAAGCCCATAGGAAAAGCACCCGAACCAATGGCAGGGTCGCAAATTTTTACCTGCTCCAGAGCATCTATTATTTTAAAAGCATTCTTTTCTGCAAAGGCTATTTCTTCTTTTGAAAGTTCTTGCTGCTGAATTATTTTATTGATAGTTTCTTTGCCTGTTTGGTTATTGGCAATGTTCAATTCATCACTTGCTATTAAATACTCTTTAAGGCTCTCC